>USOV01000009.1 GCA_900556455.1 uncultured Clostridium sp.
GTTCAATAATTGGCATTTTAAATTTAATAATTTCAGGTATATACTTCTATTTAACTAATCAACTAGATTTTTTAAAAAGATTGAAAAAAGGTGAGTGAATAAATTGAAAAAAATATCAGTATTAACACCAACATACAATGATGCAGAAAGTATTGAAGAAACTCTACTTTCATTAATTAATCAAACTTATACTAATTGGGAATCCATTATTATTGATGATGGTTCTACAGACAATACTAAAACTGTTATAGAAGAGTTTAAAAAAACATATGATAAAGATAATAAAATAAATTATATACATCAAAATAATGCAGACCAATTAAATGCTCTTATAAATGGTTTGTCAAAAGCATCTGGAGATTACATTTTTGTTCTTCATTCTGACGATTTATTACCTACTAATGATTTTTTTGAAAAAATCGTTACTTCAATAACTCAAACTGATTGTGATGCTCTAATCGGAGACTTAGAAATAATAAATAGTGCATCTGACACAGTAAATTGTTGGAAAGCTTTAACATATAAGAACCGCAATTATACTCCTGTTATTTTGTTATTGAATGATGGGGCTAATATATATGGAGATGTTGCATTATGGAAAAAGGAGATTTACTCTGAAAAGGTAAAAGGAAACTATTTACTTTGGAATACACCTTTTTGGTTAGACTTGCGAAATAATCCATCTGTTCTAAATGTAAAAAATGTAGATTTTCCAATTTTAAAATATAGAATTCATGAATCAAATTACATAAAAAATGATATTGGTAAATTTAATGTTTTAAATGGTGAATTAAGAGCATTAACTATTTTGCTAAATTATTATTCAATTCCTTTATACCATTTTCAAAAATTTATTTGGAATTTTATAAGAATTAGGGGAATTAGGAAATTAAAACTTAGTAACTATTTTAAACCATTATATTTAAATAAAGGAACAAAAAATAAATATAAAATAATAAAAAATAAAATACAAAAAACTTATGGGGAAAAATATAAAGAAAATATTTTCTTTATATCTCTATTAGGATTTTATAAAAACAATTCTGACCGTACTATAGAATTAAATAATTTAGAAAATGAAGAAATCTTTTTGGGTAAAGATATAAGATCTTTTACGAAAAAATTATTTGATAATAAATTATCTGATTTTTACTACAATCTTTTTGAAGAAATGCAAAAAGGGTTCAGCACTATACAGGTCAAAAATGAAGCAGAAAAAGATTTAGCAATTAAACTTACAAAATTTTTATGTATCTATCCATATGTGAAAGTTGTTGTAAAATAATGGAGGTAAAAATGGCAATACCAAAAATTATTCACTATGTTTGGATGGGCGGAAAAGAGAAGCCCTCACAAATAAAGAAATGTATAAAAACATGGAAAAAACATTTAAAAGATTATGAATTTATTGAATGGAATGAGCAAAACTTTGATATAAATAGCAATGAATTTGTAAAAAAAATGTATGAAAAAAAGAAATGGGCTTTTGTTAGTGATTATGTGAGAGCTTATGCTATATATAATTACGGAGGAATATATTTAGATACAGATGTATTTGTTATAGACAAATTAGACTCACTTTTAGAAAACAAAGCTTTTGTCGGATTTGAAGCTCCAGAATTTCCTTTTACAGCAGTTTTTGGTGCAGAAAAAGGTCATCCTTTTATAAAAGATATCTTGGATTATTATGATGATATAAAGCTAGAAGGAAATTTCGAAGATAATAATACAATTTCTGTTTCTAATTTATTAATAGAGAAATATGGATGCAAAAAAGGTAATTTTGAACAAACTTTAGAAACTGGTATAAAAGTATACACAGATGATGTTTTGTGTAATCCGTCAAAAAATTCTTTGACTGTTCACGTTTTTTTAGGAAGTTGGTTAAACAATAATTCTTTTAAATATAAATTTCATGAATTTTTACGAATGCAGTTAAATTGTAAATTCAATATAAATTTATATTGTAATTATATCAAATTACGTAATAAGTTAATAAAAAAATAGGAATAGATTAAATAATCTATTCCTATTTTTTTATTAAAATCCTAAACTATTATTTAAATATATTAAACTATCAAATATTTCTTCATTAGTTATATATGAATTTTCATTTTTAGGTAAGTTTATTATCATTTTGTCATTATATATAACATAATCATAAGTTTGATATTCATTTAATTCTTCATAATAATTATTAATTATTTCTCCATTTACTGTATCCCTTAAATAAAAATCTCCAGATATTCCAAAAGCATATAATTTATTTGCATTTAATAACATTTCAAGATAATTATCATATTTATTATTTTCCTCACTTTGTTCTTCTATTTTAAGGAAACCGTTTTCATCAATAATATAATTATTATTTGTAATTTGATTAATTCTATTTACAAACTCTTCTCTTGATTTTTCTTCAACCCATACACCAACTTCATTATTTATTGGCATTAATTTTGCAGAATTTACTTCATCTTCTGTTGGTATATCATTTTTAAGCATACCTGCTAATTCAATATAATATTGTTCTTCATCTGAAGTTTCGCTTATATTTAAAGCTCTTGCTCTTTTTGCCATATTAAATGTTGCTACTTTATTATTTAATGGCACACCTTTTAACATATTTGTGACTGAAGTGATATATTTTGTAGAAAGCCCTTCATTTACTGACTGTTGATGACTTTTTATCCAACTAGGTAATTCTATTAATGCTGCTTGAGCACCTAAATCTGCTCTTGCCCAACTTATTAAATATTGAACTCCATATGAATCATATTTTTTTGTAGCAGATGGAAATCTTGTAGCAAAATAACTACAAATTTCAGAATCCCCTATAAGAGAATTTTCCCATCCATGTAAGTCTATAACCATGGTTTTTCCACTAATTGATTTTTTCTCTATCAAAAAGTCTCTTAATGCCACTGCTTCATAAGCCTGAAATCCTGCTTTTCCATTGTAATTTCTGTTATCTGTATAAATTTTATATGGCTGTCCACTAACTTGCCAACATCTATTAATATCTATTCCTGTATTGTTTGGTGCAGAAGAATATACTGTTCTTCTACCTGGTCCATTATTAGTCCATCCATCAGTAAGCCCATCTGGGTTTACATTTGGGAAAATGTATATAGTCCAGTTTTTAGCTATGTATTCATCTCTTCCATTGATAAGGCTATTATAAAAATCATTTGCAATTAATGTAAGTTCTTTTCCATCATAACTCCAATTATCTTCAAATCCATGTACTTCAAATGTAGTAAATAATACATTTTCTCCAGCCCCGTATTTATAATATTTTAAATCTGAACCTTTATTACTGTCTGATTGCTTTAATCCGCTTATTCCATAAGTTCCAGTTTTGCCTGTTGTAATATCATATAATCTAAACATTTGAGAGTCTTTTCCTGAATATGCCTGTGTTGTAAAAGTTGTGTCTTGTGTTAAATAATTTCCACTTGCTTTTGACTTGAATGCATAATATCCATTACCTTTATTTTCTGGAATCCACAATTGTGAATCTGCCTTTGTATTATCAAGCACATATACTGTTCCATTTTCCTCAGATACCACCTCGTTAGATAGTACTGATATGATTTGACAATAATCATTATCTACATATTTAATATCAAACATTTGACTCTTACAGCTTTTTTCTGTTACTGCAACTGTAGTACCATCACCATTGTAATCTAACACTAAATTTGAGTTCGTTTTCATTTCAAATTTATATGTTCTTTCGCTAATTTCTTTTGTCAAAACGAATTTAAACTTTTGAGCTGTGTTATTTACTAAATCACAAATCTGGATATTAACTCCATTTCCTGCTTGAGCCATATATACATCTAATGTCTTAAGATTGTCTAATTTTGATATTATGTTATAATAGCCATTTCCTGCATCTTTTATCCACCATTTTTGAGCATCATTTCCAGTATACTCGCATTGTTGCACATTCGTACAATTTGCTATTCTTGCATCTTTTACATCTAGTGATTTTCCTGAGTGTACTGCTATTATTTTGTAATAGCCATCCCCTAAATATTTAACATTAAATTTTTGGTTATTCATTCTATTATTTGTTAATAACTGTACATTTGCCCAATTTGCAGTTGAACCTCCTGCAACATCTATTACATAGTTTTCATTTAACGCACTTTTAATTGTATATGTTCCATCTTCTATTGTTCTGCCCTCATTATTAGATAGTTCCATTTGCATAGAATCAGCATCTTTTGCAAAGGCAACACTTTGTAGGGCAAAAAATATAGCTAATACAATTCCACACATTAATATTCTTTTTATTCTTTTCATTTTTTTCTCCTTCCTTTGTTTTGGCATTCTATCCTTTTTTTATTATACTACTATATTATCTTTTTGAGAAGCAGATTTTTTAATTTTTTTATATTTAATACGAAATTAATAATTAAAAGATATAATTATTAATTTTTAACAATTATATCTTTATAACATTATTAAAAAAGTATTGAAATTATATTTCTATATGCAAATTTATAATGCTTAATTATCTAAAAAAGTATTATTATTCATCTACACTTGCTGGCACTAATACATCTGTATTATCTACTTTCAAAGCAAAATAAGGTTGCTCTTTATTTTCCTCTTTTAGATATAATATAAAATCACTATCAAATATCATTTTCCTTGAATTTTTTATTATTCCTTCTCGTGTGGCATCAATTGCTGCCTCACTTTTTACGCTTCCCCCTATATTATTTAATTCAAAGTCTATCGTTTGTAAGGCTTGTTTTATATAATATCCACTATTTTTAATTTCTCTTCCGCATAATTCGTCATAGTTAATTTCAGCATTGACTTTTATAAATGGTATTCTTAGCATATCATCTTCTTCAAATGTAGTTTTCCCATAATAGCCACTCTGCTGTTTTTTTATTTCTTCATAATTTTCTTCAAATGATTTATTCTCTCCGGTTGTTTTATATAAAATAACATCTTCTCCTTCTTTAGTTTTTAATTTTATAGCAAAATTTTCTTCTGAATTATAAAACAATATTTCTACATTTTTACTTGCCTCAGGCTTAGTACTGCAATCTACTCCAAAACATTTTACTCTAGTTTCTGAATTATTAAACTTCATACTCTCCATTGCTGTTGAGAATGGTTCCAAAAAATTAAACTCTTTTTTCAATATTGCATATAATACATATCCATTTGGATCATTCCAATCAATTCTATCTATTAATTTACTATCCTCATTAAATTTTTGTTTTATTCCATTTTTGATTTTATTTTTTAAATCTTCCCCCATAGCCTGCCCGTGTATTTTAAAGTATGAGTTTTCCGATAATTGATTAGCTTTAAAGCTTTGTTTGTTTAATTCATTTGCAAGTTCTGATTCTCCATCTTCAAATTCAATTTTTCCTTTTACAACATCATTCATAAAATCATTCCATACTAAATTAAAAGTACCTACCCATACCTTATTACTATCCATTGTTGATAATTTACTTGTATATGTCGGAGTCATTGGTACTTTTCCTGTAAAACTTTCAATGATTTTCTTTGTAGCATATACTCCTCCTGCTAGTAAAATACTTATACATAACATTATTATAATTACTTTTGACACTTTATTCATTTCATCAAATCCTTTCTTTATTAAAATTTTTAGTAATTCTTTTTTGCCTCTATGGATAAGATTTTTTACATTTTGAATTGATTCTCCGAGTATTTGTGCTGTTTCTTGATATGTTAGTTCTTCAATTTTGACCAAATACATTGCATTTTTATATCTATCATCTAACATATTTATAGCAGTAATTATTGCTTGTCTTTTTTCATTCTTTGTTATAATATCTACCACATCTTGTTCTATTCTCATAGTTTCATTCAAATTATATTTTTCATTTATTTCAGTTCTTCTTTTTTCCATATTTATTTGATTATATGCTCTACTTTTAGCAACTAAATATATATAATATTTAAAACTATAACCATCTTTAATTTTATTTTGCATAATATAAATAAACACATCTTGAGTAATATCTTCAGCTTTTTGATAATCTTTTACTATATTATAAACAAAGTATTGTATTTTGTCCTTATACTTATTATATAGCAATTCAAAAGCACCTTTTTCTCCATCTAAATATTCATTATATAATTTTATATCTAAATCTTTCTCCATATCTTACCCTGCTTTCATATATACAAACAGCTGAAGACTAAAAAAGTTTCAATTTTTTGTATTTTTTTGATTATATCATAATTTATATCATCTAAAAAATAAGTAATTAAAAAAACAAATTTTCATAATTTTTTACGTGTTTTTTAATAAAAACCTACTATATGCTTAGGCACAATTTTACCCTTGCATAATCACCAACAATATATTATAATAATTAAAGTAAAATTTAGCATTATAATACAAAAAATAAAGGGGCGAATTAAAATAAAAGCATATTTTGAGAAATTATATAAATCAACCAAAGAAAGTTTTTTTGAAATAGTAAAGCAAAATATTATAAATGAAAAGAAAATGTTCATTGTAACAGCAAATCCTGAAACTATTATGACTTCTGAACAAAATAATGATTTCAAGGAAGCGTTATTAGATGAAAATACTACAATTATTCCAGATGGAATAGGTACTGTTAAAGGTGCAAAAATGCTAGGATATCATGTAGAAGAAACAATCCCTGGTGTAGAATTATGTACAAAATTATTTGAATATTGTAACCAATATAGTAAAAATATTTTTCTTTTAGGTGCAAAACAAGAAGTTCTAGAAAAACTTGTTAATGTTTTAGAGCGTAATTATCCTAATGCACATATATGTGGATATGAGAATGGATATGTAGAAAATAAACAAGCCGTTTTTGACAAAATACCTAACCTTGAGCCAGATGTTGTATTAGTAGCCTTAGGAATTCCTGAACAAGAACTACTAATTTATAAAAATTTAAATCAATTTAATAAAGGAATATTTGTTGGTGTTGGCGGAAGTTTTGATGTACTAAGTGGTACAAAGAAAAGAGCACCAAAAATATTTATAAAATTACATTTAGAGTGGCTATATAGAATACTTAAAGAACCTAAAAGACTTAAAAGATTTTTCAATAGTAACGTAAAATATATTTTGAAAATAAAAAAAGAGGTTATGTCATGAAAACATTATTAATAATCCCTGCTTACAATGAAGAAAAAAACATAGAAAATACTATTAAGAAGATTTTAGATTTGCACAATCCAGATATAGACTATATTATTATTAATGATGGTTCCACAGATAATACTTTAGAAATTTTAGAGAATAATCATTTTAATTATTTAAATTTACCTGCAAATTTAGGTATTGGTGGAGCTGTACAAACTGGCTATAAATACGCATTATATAAGAATTATGATATTGCAATCCAATTTGATGGTGATGGCCAACACAATGTTGAATATATAAGCCAATTAATTCAACAAATAGAAGCCGGTAATGATTTAGTTATAGGATCTAGATTTTTAGATAATCTTACTGGCTTTAAGTCTACTAAAACTAGAAGAGTTGGAATAAAACTATTATCTAATCTTATAAAACTATGTACCGGAAAAAAGATAACAGATCCTACTAGCGGTTTTAGAGCTTGTAATAAAAAAATAATAGAATTGTTTTCAATGAACTATCCTTATGATTATCCTGAACCTGATACTATAGTAAAAGTTATAAAAAAAGGCTTTAATGTTAAAGAAATTCCTGTTATAATGAATGAACGAGAGCAAGGAAAATCTTCAATAAATATGTTAAAATCTGTTTATTATATGATTAAAGTAAGCTTATCTATTATTATATCAAGTTTTTCAAATAAGGAGTGAAAATAAATGCCTATCAATTTAAGAATTTTCTTAGTTTTAAGTGTTTTTTGTTTTATTTTATTTATATTATATGTTATAAAAAAACAGAAATTATTATTAAAATATTCCCTTCTTTGGCTAGCCTCGTCTTTCCTTATGTTAATTTGCATATTATTTCCATCTTTTTTAAACTTGCTATGCAAAATTTTAGGAATAGAATTAGTTTCTAATTTAGTTTTTTTAATTGGATTTCTAATTTTACTTGTGCTAACATTTGTCTTAACTATAATAGTTTCTGAACAAAAAAATAAAATTGTAGTACTTACTGAAGAAATAGCCATTATAAAAAAAGAATTAAAGGAGTTAAAAAATGATAAAGAAATTAATCAATAAATTTTTCACTTTTTTTAAATATATCTGTTCCTCTGCAGCTTGTTATATAATAGATTTATCTGTATTTTCCATCCTAAGTTATTTATTAAAAAATATACCTGGTGTAAAATACATATTAATTAGCACTGTTTGCGCAAGAATACTTTCATCTCTTATTAATTTTATTTTGAATAAAAATAAAGTTTTTGACCAAGATAAGTCAGATAAAAATAACAATGTAAATTTAATGTTAAATTATTATTTGCTAGTTATTGTACAAATGTTTATTTCTGCAATTAGTGCAGAAATAGTTTATAAATTAACAAATTATAATTTAGTATTAATAAAATTTATAGTAGATTGCGTTATCCTTGTAGCAAATTATTTTATTCAAAAGAAATATATTTTTAATAATAAATTTATTAACTTTAAAAATTCATTCAAATCATTATTTGTTTTTATCAAGGAGAACAAGCTTATTTGTGTAATCCTATTTATATCTTTAGTTCTACATATTGCAGTATTATTCACACTAGGTGTTGACTATGGATTAAATAGTGATGATGCAAGCTATATTGCAAGTGGAATTTATTTTAAAAACAATTTAACTATTATAATGCATGGTACTCAATCTGCTCAAATAATGCCTGGAATGACTTACTTAATAGCATTAATTTCATATTTCGTTGGCGAAGGATTAGCCTTAATGGTAACATTAAAAATATTATGGATGCTAATGGGATTATTATCTATATTAGGAGTTTATAAAATAGTACGTTTATTCAGTAATAAAATTTTCTCATCAATTTCTGCTGCATTCTTATTAGTAATTGACTTTATATGGATGGATAATACTATTTTAACTGAAACCCCTTTTATGTTTGGCTTTATATTTTTAATATATTCATCACTAATGCTAGCAAGAACAAAAAAGCAAAAGTACTTTTATCAAGTAGTTGCGTTTTATATGTTTAGCATATTATTTAAAGCAAACATTGCGCCATATCCAGTATTTTTAATTATATATCTTTTATTAAATAAATATGATTTAAAATTACTTGGAAAACAAATGTTAATAAGTGCTGCTATACTCTCTGTTTTCTTCATCCCTTGGATAATAAGAAATTATGTTGTTTTTGATAAATTTATCCCTTTAACATATGGTAGTGGTGATCCATTGTTATTAGGTACTTACCAAGGATATAATTATCCTGAAGATAATGAAGAACAATATAAGAAATATGTAGATACTCATGCTAGTGATGAAATGAAATCATATATTAATGGTACAGCGACTGAAAAGCTTTATAAAACAAGATACTATGACTTGGAAAAAGAAAAGCTTATAGCTCAGTACCGTATTAAAGAGTGGTGGAATCATGACAAAATTTCTATGCTAAAATCCTATCTAATTTATAAACCATATGTTAATATGTATTGTACTTTTTACTGGGAAACTATATGGGGAATAACTAGTGAAATGATATTACTTATAAGGAAAATTGATATTATATTAACCATTATTTGTGGAATAGTAACTTTATTTAATAGAAAGTATTTCAAAGAATTATTATTTTTAGCTTTTAATTATATTTTCCAAATTGCCGTATACAGTTATACTTTTGCTTTTTCAAGATACGGACAAACTATACTATTTATACGCTTTATAATTATTGGTATTGGATTACAAATAATATATAATTTTATCAAAAATAAAATAATTAAATTAAAAAACTATAAACTAGAAAAAGGAGTGTAATAAATGATTAAAGTAATGACAGTTTTTGGTACTAGACCAGAAGCAATAAAAATGGCACCACTTGTTAAAGAATTAAAGTCAAGAAAAGAAATAGAATGTATTGTTTGTGTTACAGCACAACATAGGCAAATGTTAGATCAAGTTCTAGAAGTATTTGATATTACTCCAGACTATGATTTAAATATTATGAAACAAGGTCAAACCTTAAGCGATATAACAAGCAAAGCTTTAATAGGACTACAAGAAGTAATACTTAAAGAAAAACCTAATATTGTTTTAGTTCATGGAGATACAACAACAACTTTTGCAGGAGCATTAGCAGCTTTTTATACCCAAACAGATATAGGGCATGTGGAAGCGGGACTTAGAACTTGGGATAAATATTCTCCATACCCTGAAGAAATGAATAGACAAATGGTAGGAGTTTTAGCAGATATGCATTTTGCTCCAACTGAAAACAGCAAAAAAAGTTTACTTGCCGAAGGGAAAAAAGAAGAAAATATTTTTGTAACAGGAAATACTGCAATAGATGCATTAGCTACAACTGTTCAAAAAAACTATTCTCATGAAGTTTTTAATTGGCTAGGTGATAGTAAATTAATTTTACTTACTGCACATAGAAGAGAGAATTTAGGAGAACCAATGAGACATATGTTTAGAGCTATAAAAAGAATTGTTCAAGAATACCCAGATGTTAAAGTTGTTTATCCTGTTCATTTAAATCCACGTGTTAGAGAAGTTGCAGATGAAATACTTGGAAATGATGACAGAATAAAATTAATAGAACCACTAGAGGTAATAGATTTCCATAACTTTATAGCAAAATCTCATATTATTTTAACAGATAGTGGTGGAATTCAAGAAGAAGCGCCTTCTCTTGGTAAACCTGTTTTAGTGCTAAGAGATACAACTGAAAGACCAGAAGGAATTGAAGCTGGTACTTTAAAACTAGTAGGAACAAATGAAGAAATTATATATAATGAAACAAAAAAATTATTAACTGATAATGTAGAATATGAAAGAATGAGCAAAGCTTCTAATCCTTATGGAGATGGAAAAGCAAGTAAAAGAATCGTAGATGCAATAATAGAAAAATATAGCAAATAAAGGATGTTTATTATGGAAAAAATATTGAACTTATACAAGAAATATAAAGAAATAATTAATTATTTAATAGTTGGTGTTCTGACAACTGTTGTAAGTTTAGCAGTTTATTACATAAGTGTATTTACATTTTTAAATCCAGATAATTCTATTCAATTACAAATTGCAAATATTTTGTCTTGGATAGCAGGAGTGGCTTTTGCATATTTTACAAATAGAAAATATGTATTTGAAAGTAAAAATAAAAATAAATTACAAGAAGCTACAAAATTTGTATCTTCTCGTATAACTACTCTTTTACTAGATATGTTTATTATGTGGCTTGGTGTAACAATACTTCACTTTAATGATAAGTTAATAAAATTAGTTTCCCAAGTTTTAGTAATAGTAGGAAATTATATATTAAGTAAATTATTTGTATTTAAAAAAGAGTCCTAAAATATTTAGGACTCCTTTTTTTAACTATGCTTTTCTATTTGCTATTTCTATTGCTTTTTTTACCATATTACCACAATCTTTAGAAGATACATTTCCCCATCCACCATCTTGTTTTACTTTTTCATATACACCTAATTCTTTTGCAATTTCCTCTTTTAAATGTTCAGCCATAACTGTTTTACCTGTCATAATATAATCATCCTCCTTTAGACAAATTGTGGTTTGTCTAATAATATTATTGACGAATTTTGTTTTTTTATGTTGGTAATTATTGTGTCAAAATTCCATTTGGTGTATCTATAATAACAAGTATATTTTCTTCTCTTCCATTTTCAGCATTTATATAAACTATAAAATCCTTATCATTTACTTTTCCCTTAAATTCGTAGCAAAAAATTTCTGTTTTCCACTCTGTTGGAATTATTGCAAGCCCTGAACTAGTTATTTCTAAATTTTTATTTAAATTTTGTTTAGCTTCCCCTTCTGAAATTTTTGCTGTTGGAATATTTCTTTCTTCATGATTATTTAAATATCCACTTGTTTCAATACCCAATATTTCTCCATTATCTAATGCAATTTTTAATTTAATTAAATCCGGATAAACTACTACTCCATTCTGTTCATAAGCATAGTTTATTGTTACTGCATTTCCTTGTTTTAAATAATATGTCTCCTTCATATTTGCAAAATTTCTAGATTCTAAAAATTCCTTTCCTTTGTTATTTGCCTCCTCCTGAGACATTTTTTCTTCTGCTATTTCTCTATTGTAATTCATTAAAATAATATGACCACCAGTTTTAGAAATTGATATATTCATAGGATTATTGTTATCCCCATCTTTTATTTTTATTGAAAAATCATAAACTACTATATTTCCATTTTCAATTAGTCCATTAGAATTAATTGCCTCTATTCTTTCATTTCCAACAAACTCTTTAACTATATTTTTTGCCTCTTCTTCTGAAATTTCATTTCCTGTAAGACCTTTTTTCTCTGCACTTTCTATATGATCTGAATATGCGCCATCATAAATTAAGCCCTCATACTCTCCAAAATTTTTATCCAAATTACTAAAACTTGCGCCAGATAAATTATCTACTTGTTGAGCTAATGCAGTATCTGTATCTTTAGTTAGTTCCTTCCAGCTTATATTTCCGCTTCCCATATCATTTAAAAGTTGTTCTAAAGTTACAGTTAAATTTGTAGAATAGTCATATAAGTTTTGTAAATTATTTAGCTCTTCATCTGTTAATTTTTCATTATTAATGCATTTAGTTGCAAGAAAATAGCTATATTCACTTACTTGGTTTAAAAATTTAGAAGTATTAGCAAGTTCATTACTAGAAATTGGCAATTGAGATAAATAAACCTGTGCTAAATTTGCTTCTCTCCACACATGCATTAAGGTTTTAGCTCCATTTTCAGCTGAAGACGAAACAATAGCCTTTGCTAAATAATTCTCAACGTCATCTATATAATCTATTAATTCATAAAAAGCTAAATTATATTGATTTTCTGTTTGAATTACATATTCTGTCCTTTGTCTATATAAAAACACTCCTAAAACAACAGTTGCTATAACTAGAAGTATTAAAATACCATAAATGTAATTTTTCTTTAAATTATTCAAAAAATTCTTCATAAAATCTTCCTTTCCTTTTATTCTTTACAAAAATGATGTTTTCCTATGGTTTTTACAATAGTTTTAGACCATATCCATGAATTTGTAGCAGTATTTGGGTTAAAATAATATAAACATCCGATTTGTTGGATCCCAACCATTTAAAGCATCTTGAGCAGCCTTATAAACCGTAGAACTTTCATCAATTGGGTGATTAATTTGCCCATCAGAAACCGCAGTAAAAGCCCCAGGTTCGTATATTACCCCAGCAATAGTATTGGGAAATTTCGAACTTTTTACTCTATTTAAAATTACTGCTCCAACAGCAACTTGTCCCTCATAGCTTTCTCCTCTTGCTTCTCCATTTATTGCTCTTGCAATTAGCTGTAAATCTGAAGTTCTTCCTGCGTTTGAGCTTGCTTCACTCGTAACTTTTACATTACTCTTTTTTGAAACTAACAATACAAAAAAGATAAATAAAATTAATAATATTGTTTTTAACAATTTTTTCATAGTAATTTTATTTTACCTATTTTTCTCGAAATTATACACTTTTTAAAAATTTATGGTATAATGTTTTTATTGGATACTTTAAAATTATTATAAAGATATAATAGTCCAATGCAGGGAATACTACCCCGACGAAATTTGGCGGACTCTAGGATTAAAAAATTTATTTGAAAGGATTGCCTATGAAAAAAATTATAATTTTTTATGGTTCTTATGGTGGAGGGCATTTATCTGCTGCAAGGAGTATCAAAGAATATATAGAAGGAAATTATGCTGATACTGAAATTTTAATGGTAGATTGTATGGAATATATAAGTAAAACTATTAATAAAGTTACTACAAGGGCTTATTCAAGCATGGCAAAAAATGCTAAATGGGCATGGGGGAAAATATATTATGGTTCTAGTAAAGGTCCATTATTTTCAATTACCAATAATTCTCAAAAAATATTAGCATTAAAATTAAATAAACTTTTACAAGAATTTCAACCAGATTTAATAATATCTACACATCCTTTTAGTAGTCAGATGTGTGCATATTTAAAAAATAAATACAAGATTTCAAGTAAAATTGCAACTATACTCACAGATTATTCACCACATATACAATGGCTTATGTATCCAGAACAAGTAAATTATTTCTTTGTTGCACATGATAAAATGAAATCAGAATTAATTAAGCATGGTATCCCTGAAAATAAGGTATTTGCAACAGGAATTCCTCTTTCAAATAGGTTTTTAGCTCATTATGATAAAGAAAAAATATTGTCCGAATTTAATTTATCCACCGATAAAAAGACTATTCTATTTTTTGCTGGTGGTGAATATGGTTTTGGCAAAGATAAAACTTTAAATATTTTAAAAACATTAATTAAGTCTTTTCCTAATTTTCAAGTAATTGCAATTGCTGGCAAAAATAAAAAAATGCAAAATAATTTTGAAGAACTAGTAAAAGAAAATAATGCTTCTAATTCAGTAAAAATATTACCTTTCACTAACAAAATTCCAGAACTTATGAGTATTTCAGATTTAGTAATTTCAAAACCCCGGTGGTCTTACAACAACCGAAAGTTTAGCTTCTGGATTGCCTATTATTGTAATTAGCCCTATTCCTGGGCAAGAAACTGAAAATGCAGAATTTTTAGAGAAACATAATGTAGGCATTTGGCTTAAGAAAAATGATAATGTAGAAGAAAAATTATATGCTATTTTTAATAATCCTGAAATATTACAAAAAATGAAAATAAATGCAAGACTTTTAGCTAAAAGGAACTCAACATCAGATATCTGCAAAATTTTATTAGAAGAAAATCAAAACAACGATACAAACATATAAAATATTCATATGTAAAAAAAGCAGCCCCAATTCTGGAGCTGCTTTTTGTTTCTAGCACGAGGAAAAGAGCTTATGCAAAAACTCCCTCTTCTTTTCTTCTGTCTTAAACCGAAACGCATAACAAAATTTCTGAAATTCTGGTTCTCTATTCCAAGGAATCATTTCGCCTTCGCAAGACTTTGCCTTTTGAATAACTCCAATGGAAAAGCTATACAAAGCTAATGCATTATACTGCTTTTCACATTCCCCCACAATCTCTATCTCGTTTTTGCCTGTGCATTGCCGGGTTGACAGAATGATAGAAACTTCATCCATAAAAATACCTCTTTTCTCAAAGTTTTTTGGACCTTTTAATTATACTCCTTTTTTTTCAATTTTGCAATAGTTTTAAATTTCTCTTCTTCCTTCTAGAGCTTGGCTTAGTGTCACTTCATCCGTGTATTCTAAATCTCCACCTACTGGTATTCCTTGTGCAATTCTTGTTACCTTTATTCCCAAAGGTTTTATTATCTTCGATAGGTAAATGGCTGTTGCTTCTCCCTCTACTCTTGGGTTCGTTGCAAGTATTATTTCTTTAACACTATTATCAGAAAGCCTTGCAAGTAATTCTTTTATTTTAATATCATCTGGACCAATTCCATTCATTGGAGATATTGATCCATGTAAAACGTGATAAACTCCTTTAAATTCGTGAGTTCTTTCCATTGCAATTACATCTCTTACATCTTCAACTACGCAAATAATACTAGCATCTCTTTTAGGACTACTACAAATTTGGCATGGGTCTGTATCTGAAATATTAAAACATTTTGAACAATATTTTAAATTTTTCTTTGCCTCAACTATTGAGCTTATGAATTCCTCTGTTTTTTCTTGATCTAAGTCTAACATATGGAATGCTAACCTTATAGCTGTTTTATGCCCTATGCTTGGTAGTTTTTCAAAGTTTTCTATTAATTTTTCTATTGATGGTGAATAATATGACATTTTCTCTCCTACATTAAACCTGGTATATTGTATCTTCCAAGTGAAGCTGCTTGTGCTTCATCTACCTTTCTTAAAGCTTCGTTTACAGATGTCATTATTAAATCTTCTAACATTTCAACATCATCTGGGTCTACAACATCTTTTTGTATTTTTATTTCCTTAATTTGTTTTGTTCCTAAAACTTTAACTGTTATTGCTCCTCCACCTGCTGTTGCCTCAAATTCTTTTGCTTGTAGTTCTCCTTGTGATTTTTCCATATCAGCTTGCATTTTTTTTGCTTCTTTCATTAATTGGTTGATGTTCATTCCACCAAATCCTCCCATACCTCCTGGGAATCCTCCTCTTTTAGACATATAAAATCCTCCTATTCATCTATAATGTTTATTGGTATATTTAATTTATTTGCTAAATTTTCTATATTATCTTTTGGTTTTTCTTCTGATATATCACTTCCTAGGTACTTAACTCTCATCGTATTTCCCTGTTCCATAGATACTAATTTTTCTATTATGGTCTTGTTTTCATATTCATTAAGCACTTTTTTTGCAAATTCAGATAGTTTACCTGGAAATTCAATACCAACAGTCATATCATCTATCAATTTTGCTTTTGTTCCAATTAGATTGGTATATATCATTATTTTTCCTTCTGCTTTAATTTTATCTAAAACTGTAGTCCAATATGGAACATATTTACCAGAATTTTTTACTGTATTTCCATTAACTTGTTTAATTTCTTGTTTTTCTACTTCTGGCTTTTCCTTCTTAACTTCAGTTTTTGCAATCGATTTTGGTACTTCATTTACAACTATTTTTCTGGTTTCTAACTTTTCCGCTTTAACCTCTAAACACTCTTTAATTATTCCTGTTTCAAAAATAATATTTTTTTGTGTTGACCATTTCATTGTATTTGCAAGTTCTGATAAATTATATATTAACTCTAATAATCTGCTCTTTTCCACTTCACTTGATAATTTATCTATATATTCTATTTCTTCTTTGCTATATAATTCTAATTTTTTTGTTGATTTATAAACTAAAATATCTTTTATATATTTTATAACTTCCCATAAGAAATTATCTAAATCTTTTCCTTCTGAAATAATATTTTGAACTTCTTCAATTGCTTTTTCTGCATCATGCTTAAATATTGCAGTTGTTAAGTTTCTAATATATGTTAATTTTGGAATTCCAACTAATTCCCTTATTTGATCTTCATCTATTATATCTGCTTCATCTTGAGTACATCTTTCTAAAATACTTATTGCATCTCTTAATGCTCCTTCAGAAAGAACTGCTATCATTCTTAAGGCTTCTTCAGTTATTTTTATATTACTTTCTTTACAAATTATTTCTAGTCTTTTTATAATATCTTCTACTGATATTCTTTTAAAGTCAAATCTTTGGCATCTTGAAAGAATAGTTGCTGGTAATTTTTGTGGTTCTGTTGTTGCAAGTATAAATTTCACATGTTCAGGTGGTTCTTCTAATGTTTTTAGTAATGCATTAAATGCACCTGTTGATAACATATGAACCTCATCTATTATATATACTCTATATTTTGCAAGTGTTGGTAAAAAATTTACCTCATCTCTAATTCCTCTAATATCTTCTACACTATTGTTTGAAGCCGCATCCATTTCAACTACGTCTGTAAGAGAACCGGTCAAGCATTGCTTTGCAGATTTCGCATTCATTACAAGGTTCTCCATCCTTAGGATGTAAGCAGTTTATAGCTCTTGCCATAATTTTTGCTGCAGATGTTTTACCTGTTCCTCTTCCACCATTAAAAAGATATGCATGCCCTACTCTGCCAGAGATTATTTGGTTTTTTAGAGTTTTTGTTATATGCTCTTGCCCTACCATTTCGCTAAAATTTAATGGTCTAAATTTTCTATATAATGCGGTATATGCCAAAATTCTCCCCCCAATATATTTTTTAAGTTAACCTCTCTATGGAAAGCACTCCACATAAATTACACTATTTATTGCTGCTTCCTTCCGGACCTGACAAGATTCATAGCTATCTATTGAATTGCTTTCCATACAAAGGTTAACTTTGTGCTTATTTATTATATAATTTTATTTGAATTTAATCAAGAGATTTCTTAAGAAATTTTAACACTCTATAAATTCATGTGAGCATGCTCTAAGTAGCCTATTCATTATTGCTAAACCTAAGCCATCCTTTTGCACTCCTTCTACTACTATTATTTCAGCATTATATTTATCTGCTTTTCTAAGTAAAGTAAATATATTATTAGTTATTTCTTCCAATGTTTCGCCCATGTCTAATTTATAATCTGTATTATATTTGTTCATGTTTCCAGTTTTACAAATTACAACTGCTTTTTTCCCTTGTATATTTTCATTTATTTTTTGTACAAGTTTTTCCTCGTCTTTACTATATACTAATATGCATTTTGTTGATGGTGCATAATGTCTATATTTTATACCTGGTGACAATACCTTTTCATTTTTATTATATTCACCAAGTATTTGTTTTTCTATAAATACTTTGAATCCAAGTTTTTGTATATCTTCTGGTGTAATTTTCCCTGGTCTTAATATGTGTACAATATCATCTACTACTCTTACAACGGTTGACTCTACTCCAATATCCACTTTACCAGAATCTATAATATAATCTACTTTTCCATCTAATTCGTCTATTATATCTTCTACCAATGTTCCACTTGGTTTTCCAGATATATTTGCACTAGGTGCCGCAATTGGGCATTCAGAATATTCAATAAGTTTTCTAGCAATAATATTGCTTGGCATTCTAATTGCTACTGTATCTAAACCACCAGTTATAACCTTTGGTATTATAGGTGTTTTTTCTAGCACTATTGTAAGTGGTCCTGGCCAGAAAGTTTCCATAAGTTTTAGTTCAATGTTTCCAATGTTTTTAACTAATTTATTAATCATTTCTATGTTTGCAATATGCACTATTAATGGATTATCTTGTGCTCTTCCTTTTGCTATAAAAATATCTTTTACAGCTTTTTCATCTAATGCATTTGCACCTATTCCATATACAGTTTCTGTTGGAAATAATACTAATTTCCCTTGTTTAATACTTTCAGCTGCTGGTTTTATTTTAGTATAATCATTATCATTTTTTAAATCTATATATTTTGATTTCATTATATTACCCTTCTTTTTCTTTGCAATATGTTAATTATACTACTTTTGGGGAATATTTTCAATAAAATGTGGCATACTATTCATAAAATTAGGTAAATTGTAGTTTGGATGAATAAATCTATTAAATAAAGATGTATTTTTAGCAACTTATGATAATAATCAAAATTTAAGTGTATATGTAAAATTGCAAAAAGAAAACAAACATGATTTTTTTGAATAGAATTATAGACTTTTCTATTTTTATATTATAAAATATTAAAATAAAAATAGAAAAGGAGTTTGTACATATATATGAGTGAAAAAATAGTTAATTGGATTGTAGGTGTTTTTGGCGGACTTGCTACTATTAAATTTGGTAAAGAAATATTGGTTTTTATAATTTCTTTACTTCCAATATTAGAATTAAGAGGTGGGCTACTTGCAGCTTCACTTTTGGGATTAGATCCGCTCCCAAGTTACATCATTACTATGATTGGGAATTTAATTCCTATTCCTTTCATTCTTTGGTTCATTACCAAGATTTTAGACTGGATGAGAAGAACAAAACATTTATCTAAATTTGCAAATTGGCTTGATAAAAAAGTGGACAAGCATAAATCAAGTATTGAAAAATATGGATTTTGGGGGTTAGTCCTATTTGTTGGAATTCCGCTTCCTGGAACAGGTGCTTGGACTGGAAGTTTAATTGCATCTGTTTTAGATATGGATAAGAAAAAATCTTTTATTGCAATTACTATTGGTGTTGTTATGGCAAGTATTATAATGATGCTATTATCATTTGGGCTATTAAGAGCAATATTCTAAAGCTCTAGCCCAATTGGGCAATGGTCACTTCCCATTATTTCTGGAAAAATATATGCATCTTTTATATTTTCAACCAATCTATCAGATACTATGAAATAGTCTATTCTCCATCCTACATTTTTTTCTCTCGCATGCCCCATGTATGACCACCATGTATATGCATTTTCTTTATTTGGATATAATTTTCTAAATGTATCTGTGAAGCCATTATTTAGTAATTTTGTCATTTTATTTCTTTCTTCATCTGTAAAACCTGCATTTTTTCTATTTGTCTTTGGATTTTTTAAGTCTATTTCCTTGTGTGCTACATTTAAGTCTCCACATAAAATTACTGGTTTTATCTTATCTAGTCCTTTTAAATAATTTCTAAAAGCATCTTCCCATTCCATCCTATAATTTAATCTTGCTAGTTCTCTTCCTGAGTTTGGAGCATAAGAATTTACAAGGAAAAAATCTTTAAATTCTAATGTAATTACTCTACCCTCTTTATCATGTTCTTCTATTCCTATGCCATATATAACATTTTTAGGCTTTATTTTGGTAAAAATTGCTGTTCCTGAATATCCTTTTCTTTCAGCATAATTAAAAAACGTTTCATATCCTTCAAAATCTACTTCTAATTGTCCTTCTTGCATTTTTGTTTCTTGCAAACAAAAAATGTCTGCATTGATTTCCTTAAAAATTTTTTCAAAATCTTTTTTATATATTGCCCTTAATCCATTTACATTCCATGAAATTAGTTTCATATTATCTCCTTAATATTATATTTTTTCCTCTTTCTATAAACATTTTTAAATATTCATCTTTTAATATAACTAGCATGAATACATATACCAATACCCCTGCAATTATTTGAGTTACCATGGTAACGGTGCTTGCACCCAAAGCAATTTGTATTAATACACAAGTAATAAGCATAACAATTCCTGACAATATATAATTTGAACTTAATTTCAAAACTTCTTTTATACTCATATCTTTTCTAATTACATAAAGTTCTACTGCAACAACTATTAATTCAGATATGATTGTTGCAATTGATGCGCCTAGTGAGTAATATGATTTTATTAATACATAGTTTAATATAAAGTTTACAATTAATCCTGCAACTATTGCTATTGTGTATAATTTTTGTTTTTTAGTTGGAAGTAAATACTGTGTTCCTATTACATTTGCTATACCATTTAAAATAATAGTTGGTGCCATAACATTTATTAACACTACCACTTTTTCATATCCTTCTCCAAAGAAAACTGGAACAAAGCTTTTTGATATACTCATTATTCCAAACATTATTGGAAATGCTAAGAAAAATACAAATTTAAAAGATTTTTTCATATAATCAAAAAGTTTTTCCTTATCTCCAGATGCAAATGTGCTTGCCATTCTAGGTATCATTACAATTCCTAATGAAGTAACAACTGTAAGTAATACCCTTATAACCTTTTGAGCTTGTTCATAATATCCAACTTCAGATTTGTCTACTATCATATTTCCTATCATTGTTTTATCTAATATGTTATAGATTTGACTTGCAATTTGGGGAATAAATAATAATATAATTGCAGGTAAATGTGCAAATGCACTTATATTTTTTATTTTTATTCCTTTAAAATATTTTGGTAAATATAGCCATAATGATAAATTTCCAACTAAATCTGCTACTGCATATATTGTTATATATTTTATTAAATCCTCTGGTGCTTTTACCAACATAAAAATTAATGTAATACTTACAAGTCTTACTATTACATTTCTCGTAACTGTTTTTTTAAATTCTTCTATTCCTTGGAAAAACCAACTAATATCAAGACCTATCGCAATAAGTTCTAGAAACCATATTCTATAATATATACTATATTCTCCATTTCTCATAAAGAAAATAAAATATATTACAGATGCCACAAATGCCGCTATAAATCTACATATTTGAATTTCCCAAAAAGCCTTTTTTCTTTTTACTTCATCTTCTCCAGCATATGCAATTTCCCTTTGCCCATATAATGCCACACCTAATGCTCCAAATAGCAAAAAATATGATAAAATTGAATATGTATAGCTATATATTCCTATACTTTCAGCACCTAATACTCTGGAAATATATGGTGTTGTAATTAGTGGCAAAACTAATGTTAGTATTTGATATACTAAATTATATATATAATTTTTTGTAATACTTTTTTTAGGCATATTTCCTTCCTTTCTTGTTTCTATTTTATATCATATTATCATTTTTTTTACAATATTTTTTACACCACTTGTTTCAAATGATTTATTATTACTTGATTGTTTTTTATATACACTTCTATCACGTCTATTCTAGTATTTTCATTTAGTAAGTTTCTAGTATATAAGTAATATTCTGCTGTTTTGTATATGTGTTTTAGTTTATTTTTTGTTACTGCTTCTGATGGGAGACCATATTTTAAGCTTATTCTGGCTTTTATTTCTATGAATACTATTTCATTTTTATCTAGTGCTATTATATCTATTTCTCCACGTTTACAGCTAAAATTTCTATCTGATATTTTATATCCTTTTTGTTCTAAATACTTTACTGCCTCATCTTCTCCAAATTTTCCAATTTTTTGAGTATACATTTTCCCTCCTTAAATTGTAGTTTGTGGGAATAAATTTATCTCACAAAAAATTTTCCTGGTAATTGCTCAATATATCCTTCAAGTTCTAGCATTGTTAATATATAATTCACCTTACTTACTTCCATTTTTGTTTTTTTACATATTTCATCTATATTTATTGGTCTTTTACTTATATATTTATATACTGGCAAATATTCTTCTGGAACATTTATAATCTCTATCACTTTTTCTTCTTTTTTAATTTTTTCTGTTTTTATGTTTAATTCCTCTAGTATTTCTTCAGGCGTTGTTACAAGTTTTGCTCCATTTTTTATTTGCCTATTTGTGCCTATTCCTTCTTTTTGCTCTAAGCTATGGGGTATGCAAAATATTTTTCTTCTCTGAGCTTTTGCATACTTTGCTGTTATTGCAGTTCCACTTCTATGTTTTGCCTCTACAATTAAAACTCCCATAGCTAATCCACTTACTATTCTATTTCTTTCTATAAATAGTTTAGCTTCTGGTTGAGTATTTTCTTCATATTCTGAGATTACCGCTCCTCCATTTTCTATAATACTAAAAAATAAATTTGTGTTTTCTTTTGGATAAATATAATTAAATCCTCCTCCCAAAACTGCAATTGTTTTTCCTCCTGTTTTTAATGCGCCCAGATGTGCCGCTGTATCTATTCCTTTTGCCATTCCACTTATTATACATATTCCATTTCTACTTAATGTTTTAGAAAATTGCTCTGCAATTTTTGCCCCTTCAGGAGTACATACTCTTGAACCAATTATTGCTATGTTTTTTTCTTCTAATATTTGTTCATTTCCCAAAATATATAACTGTTTAGGTGGGTTTGGTATATTTTTTAGTCTTTCTGGATATATTTCATCTTCAATCATAATTTTCTTTAACATATTTAATTCCCCCAGTATTTTCTATCTATTGACCTATATTGTATTGCCTCTGCAATATGTTTTACCTCTATTGGTTTGCTTTCATCTAAATCTGCTATTGTTCTTGCCACCTTTAATATTCTTCCATATGCTCTCGCACTCAATTTTAATTTATTAAATGCATTTTCTAGTATCTGTCTTCCCTTACTGTCTAATTTGCAATATTCATCTATTAGTTTTGGTGTGAGTTCTGAATTTGAAAATATCTTTTTATCTTTATATCTTTCTAATTGTATTTTTCTTGCTTTATCAACTCTTTTTTTTATTTCTTCTGATGTTTCTATTTTTTCGTTTGAATCTAGTTTTTTGTATTTTACTGGGCTTACCTCTGTACAGATATCTATTCTATCTAATAATGGCCCACTTAATTTTCCCATATATTTGTTAATCATTTGAGGTGTACATGTACATTCTTTATCTTTTGAACCATAATAACCGACAAGGGCATGGATTCATACTTGAAACAAACATGAAGTTTGCAGGGTATGTTAATGTTGCATTTATTCTTGATATTGTTACATTTCTATCTTCTAATGGTCCTCTTAAAACTTCTAAAGTATTTTTATGAAATTCTGCAATTTCATCTAAAAACAGTACTCCATAATGTGCCAAACTTATTTCCCCGAGGTTTTGGTATCCTTCCTCCTCCCACTAATGATACAGATGATATTGTGTGATGTGGAGCTCTAAATGGCCTTACTGTAATTAATGGAGTGCCCTTTGCTAGTGTTCCTGCTATACTATGTATTTTTGTAATTTCCAATGCCTCTTCAAAACTTAAATCTGGAAGAATTGATGGTATTCTTCTTGCAAGCATAGTTTTTCCGCGAGCCAGGGCTTCCAATTAACAGGCAATTATGTGCCCCTGCTGCAGCAACTTCTAATGCTCTTTTTATATTTTCTTGCCCTTTTACCTCTGAGAAATCAAAATTGTATTGGTTATTGTTTTTAAACAATTCTTCTGCATCCACACTTATTGGCTCTATTTCTATTTTTTTATTTAGATATTCTATTACTTCTGTTAAATTTTCTGCTGGTATTACTTTTATATTTCTTACCACACCTGCTTCCAGTGCATTTTCCTTTGGTACAATAATTTCTTTTACTCCCAATCTTGCTGCTTCTATGCACATTGGTAAAACTCCATTTACTTTATTTATTCTTCCATCTAATGATAGCTCACCAATAAAAGCAATTTTTTCTCTATCAAAATCTTGTATATTCTCAGTTGCAACTAATATTCCTATTGCAATAGGAAGGTCAAAACTTGACCCTTCTTTTTTCGTATCTGCTGGTGCTAAATTTACTATTATTCTTTTACTTTGAAAATCAATATCAGAATTTTTTATGGCTGTTCTTACTCTTTCTTTCGCTTCTTTTACACTAACATCTGGAAGTCCCACTATCTCCCAAGATGGAAGTCCTGAAGAAACATCTACTTCTACATCAACTAAATAGCCATCTAATCCATGTAGAGCCATACTTTTTACTATTGATAGCATATATGCCTCCTATTTAATTTTTATTTTTTGGAAATTTTTTAGAAAAAAATTATTTTGAATTTAAATTATTAATATTAAACAACATTTTTTGTATTTTGTAAAGAGAAATCGTTCGACAATTTTCTACAACAAAAAATGGGCTATCTGGATTTTTCCAGAGACAGCCCACCTTTTTAACTATTATTAGTTTAAAACTTCTGCATATAAATATCTTACTCCCCAAGCTAATGCTTCTGCATGTGAATTCATGTATATGTCTATACGATTTCCTTGTATTGCTCCACCTCTATCTTCTACTGTATATGTTTCACCATTTATTACAACTTTTGTACCAAAACTAAATGTACTTGGTGCTGCTATTGTATGATTTGCTGTTGCCCTTGCTCCAGATGCTGTAATACCTGTTGACCATCCACAACATTTAGCACATGAACAATATGCTGTTACTTTATAAATTCCTGATTTTCCTGATGTTCCAGATACTCTTGAAGATGCTCTTGATGTTATTGTTTTTGTTTGAACTTGAATTATTTTATTTACTGGTTCTTTTATTATTTCTGAAGATATTTCTTGTCTTGATATTTCTATATCATTTTTATAAGTAACTTTGTAAGTAACTTTCTTTTCTCCATTCTGCCCTGCTTGTATAATTTTATTTGCTGTAAGTCCAGAACCGTTTGAAACATCTTTTGTTATTGTTTCAAATGGAATTTCTTCAGTTACTATAATTATTTTTTCTGTGATATTAGTGTAACCTTCTACTATTTGCTCTGTATTAATGTTTATTTCTTCTACATTTGCAAATTCAACTGGTTCTTCACCAATTTTTGATATTATAATTTCATTAGAATCTGTAATTTCTTCTTCTAAACTTGGTAAAACTGTTTCATCTTCTTCTAGAATTATATGATTTTCTTCTAAGATATCAGCTACTTTTGTTTTTGAGGTTACAACTACTATTTCATGATTATTTGCAAATTTTATTTTAATATTATTAATTTTTGCGTTACTTGCTAAAGCTGTTGCTCCTAATATTATTGCAAATACTAGTGCTATTAATATTATTTTTCTTACGGAAATCGATGCTTTATCATCTATTTTCATAAATTATTTAATCCCTCCTTAAAGTGACCTTTTTTATTATACTACTTTTTTCTATATCTGTCAAATTTTTCTATTTATATTATATGCTGCTTGTACCATTTTATGCTATAATTTTACGGTTTTTAATTTTTTTATTTATACTTATATCCATTGATTTTTATAAAGATATTGTGCTATAATACTTTTTGTTATAAATATATTAAAGGAGGTTGTCTTATGGGTTGGATTATATTAATAATTGTAGCAATTATAATTTTCTGGTTTATTGGTTCATATAATGGTCTTGTAACTTTAAGACAAAGAGTAAGAAATGCTTGGAGTCAAATTGATGTTCAATTACAAAGAAGATTTGATTTAATTCCTAACTTAGTAGAAACTGTAAAAGGTTATGCAAGTCATGAGGAAGCAGTTTTAACAAAAGTAACTGAACTTAGAACTTCTTGGACAAAAGCTTCAACAGTTCATGAAAAATCTGAACTTGCAAATGAACTTTCTAATACTTTAAAAACAATTATGGCTGTTTCAGAAAATTATCCGGATTTAAAGGCAAATCAAAATTTCTCTGAATTGCAAGAAGAACTTCAAAATACTGAAAATAAAATTTCTTATTCAAGACAATTTTATAATGACACAGTTACAAAATATAATACAAAACTTGAAGTTTTTCCAGATAATTTAATTGCTTCTATGTTTCATTTTACAGCAGAAGAATTATTTGCAGTAGATAGTGAAGAAACTAAGAAAAATGTAAAAGTAAGTTTTGATAAATAAAAAACGGGGTAAAACCCGTTTTTTTATTTATCAAAATATGAACTTATTCCCTGCAAGTCTTCAAAATTATGTTGTCTTAGTATTTCATAAGTAATTATTGCAACTGAATTTGACAAATTTAATGACCTTAATGTTGGAAGCATTGGAATTCTTATTGTTTTAGTGTTCAAATATTTTTCTAAAAGCCATTCTGGCAATCCTTTTGTTTCTTTACCATATAATACAAAAACTTCTTTCATTTCTGAATAATCTATGTCTGTATATTTAGTTTTTCCCTTTGTTGTCGCAAAAAACATATTATTTTCTTCTGGTTTATATTTTTCTAAAAACTCATCTAATGAAGCATGTTCTTCAATTTCTAGTTTATCCCAATAATCCAAGCCTGCTCGTTTTATTGATTTATCATCTATTTTAAACCCTAAAGGATGCACTAGATGTAATTTTGCTCCTGTTATTGCACATGTTCTTGCAATATTTCCTGTGTTTTGTGGTATTTCTGGTTCCACCATTACTATATGTATTTTCATTTTCTTTTCTTCTTTCTTTTTTATTTTTAAACTACTACTAATTAAATTCTTTTAAATACCAATTTTGTCAAATCTAGTTCACATGTGCTTACACCTTCTGTTGCTATATCACCTACTGGTAAATCTAAAATAATTGTTGTTTTAAAAGTGTTTCCTCCAGATAATTCTATCGTCATATCAAAAGATACTTTCACCTTAACATCCTCATTAGTCATTTGTAACCTATTTAATAAGCTCCCATCTGTAATAACATTGTCATTTTCTAGATAAGTTACCTTTCCTAAATCATTAAGTATTACACTTAGCTCTAGTATTCCCCCTTGGTTTGCAATTGTCATATTTTCTAGGTTTAAATTCGTTTCTTTAGAGCCTTTATATTCTAAACTATCCTTTATTTCATAGTTTTCTACGTATTCAAAAGTATTTCCTTCTAATGGAGTTCTATAAAATCTTACAGTTCCTTTTTTCCCTTGCTCTACTACTTTAAAATTATTAAGTGTTATTTTTTTGATTGCATCTTCTTTAGAATAGTTTTTATTTTTTTCAATAGCAATATAAATATCATTTTTTTGTATTACATTTGCTTCATATGTATTTTCGTTTATTTCTATATTTTCTGTTTTTGCACTACTTACTACTACTAATTTTGTTATATTAAATGGTAAATTTTTTTCTCCTTCTACATAATATTTATACATTATAAAAAAAGTTGTACTAAATAATAATATTAAAAAAAATAAAACTATGTATTTTTTTGTATTTCTTTTTTGTATATCTATCATTTGTTCCTCCTAAGATTTTTAAAAAAATCTTTTATAATATATTCACACTTGTCCTGAAGTATTCCTTTAGAAATATTTACAATATGATTATATTTTAAGCTGCTTAAATCTACGAAAGAGCCACAAGCCCCAGTTTTAGTGTCAAGTGCTCCTATATATAAATTTTTAATTCTTGAAGAAATAATTGCTCCCATACACATTGTGCAGGGTTCTAATGTAACATACATATCACAATCAATTAGTCTCCATGAATTTAATTTTTTACTTGCTTTTTCAATTGCTAAAATTTCTGCATGTGCAGTTGCACTTTGTTTGCTTTCTCTTAAATTATGTGCTCTTGCTATGACTTCACCATTTTTTACAATAACTGCTCCAACTGGTACTTCTTCTTTTTTATACGCTTTTTTAGCCTCTTTCAAAGCCTCTTCCATAAATTTTTCTTCCATAAAAATCTCTTTTCAAAAAAAATGGTGCACTTAGCTGGACTCGGCAAGCCGCGTCGG
>USOV01000010.1 GCA_900556455.1 uncultured Clostridium sp.
CAGCAGCTGAAGAAAAAGCATCTTTCAATGTTGTTTTAAAAGAAGCTGGAGCAAACAAAATCCAAGTTATCAAAGTTGTTAGAGATATAACAGGTTTAGGATTAAAAGAAGCTAAAGATTTAGTTGATGGAGCACCTAAAACAGTTAAAGAAGGAGCTTCTAAAGAAGAAGCTGAAGACATGAAAGCAAAATTCGAAGCAGCTGGAGCAGTTGTTGAATTAGCTTAGTTTTCTAAAATAAAAATCACCTTAATTATTTAAGGTGATTTTTTGTTACTTATTTATATAATCTTTGCTAACTTCAGATTTAACTAATTCTTTAAGTTTTCTAAAGAAGGTTTTTACAAAAGTTAATTTGTTCTTATTAGAATCTATAATCATCAAAGAAGTACATTCTTTTGAAGGTAAGGAAATTGCTCCATGTTCCTTTATATAGTCTTTTTTAGTTTCTATAATGTTCATCATTGAACAATAGAAATCATTATAAAAACTATAGTTATCATTGAACCCAATTATATTTTTATAATCATATAATTGATTTTTAAAATCATGTATTTCCTCTAGAGATTTTAATTTATTAAATTCACAATTAAAACAAGATCTCATAATATGATTTTGTGTTTGGAAAAATAAAGTTGTTATTTTTCCTTTTTTGTAATTGATTAGTTTAGTTAAATTTTTAATGCTTTTTTCTTCAGTAGCATAGCTTAATTCCTCAATATAAGAGTTAAGCTCATTTTCTAGACTTAATAGAGAATCTAATTTTTTTATAATAAAATAATATAATTTTTTATTAAACTTTGCTATAAAAGTATTTTTAAATATATCGTTGCTAAATAAAATACTATTATATAGAGGATATGTTCCTGTAAAGTATGTAATTTGGTTTAATAAAGCACATTCAAGAGGGTAATAATCTGGACTATTTGTTTTTAAAGAAATATCAAAATATTTAACTTCAACTGTTTCATGCATATTTGCTTCAGAAGCCATTAATTGTACAGCTGCCTCATTTATAGCAAGCCCTTTTTGTGATACATATAAACCAAAATGTGAATTAGAATTATAATGCTGTATAAAATGTATACATTCATGCATTGCTGTATTTGGAATTTCCTCAAAAGGCAGAGTGCTATTAAAATAAATAGAATTATTTTCTAAAATATATTTTGCACCAGAAAAATCCTTTGGTAAATTTGCAAGATACATTTTTACCTTAGATAAAGATTCATATAGGCTTTGACGGGATAAATTATGTTCAGGAAAAGCAAGACAAAGCTTTATAGCAATATCTTTTGCTATTGTTTTAACTTCTCTGGTATTTAATTCTCTTACGATATTAATTCCTTCATTTTTTAGTATAGATTTAATACTCATAATTACTCCTTATATCTTTAGTATTTATATATTATATACTAAAATTAGACAAACAGTGTAACAATAGTATTAAAATTATATTACATTTTTGTTACAGTAAATATTGAAAATATTACCAATTTTTGATATAATTCATAAAAATAATTTATTAGGAGAAGCATGAAAAAGGTAGCTGATATTTTTTTTATTATATTAATTTTTTTTATAATCTATTTTTTACGGATCTAATTTTTTCACATGGTTTAATATTGCAGGAGTTATGCCAAATTTATTTGTAGTTTTAATCATGATGATTGGCTTATTTATGAAGAAAAAATCTGGTTTTATTTTTGGAATAATATTTGGGTTGCTAATAGATTTATTTGTAGGGGTAAGAATAGGAATAAATGCTATATCACTTGCAATTGTTGGACTTTGTGCAGAATTTTTAGATAAAAACTTTTCAAAAGATAATAGAATAACTGTAATGTTTTTAACATGTATATTAACAGTACTTGCTGAAATAATAGTTTATGCTTTACAAATATTCTTTTGTGGTGCAACTTTACAGGTATTAGAATTTACAAAAGTAGTAGCCATAGAGGTTGTTTATAATGCAATTTTAATAGCTGTAAGCTATCCTTTATTTTTAGCTTTTGGAACTAAAATAGAAGACGATTTTTCAAATAAAAGCTTTTTGAAATTTTGAAGGTAGGTAGATAAATGAAACCATTAGACAAAAAAAATATTAGATATAATATAATGTCTTTAATAATATATGCTATTGGAATTATTATAATAGTGAAATTATTTTCTTTACAAATAGTAAATGGTAAAGAATATTTAGAAAAATCAAATTCCAGACTTACTAGGGAAACGGTAGTTAAGGCAAGTAGAGGAAATATTTTTGATTGTAATGGAAATATTTTAGCAGGTACAAAAATAAAATATTCTTTAGAATTATATAAAAGTAAAATTGAGACAGAACAGTTAAACAATACAATTTTAAATGCCATAAATGTTTTAGAAAAAAATTCGGACACATATATAGATGAATTCCCAATTACAATTAACCCAATACAATATAAATTTTCTGACGAAGAAAAAACAAAAAATTGGTTAGAAAGAAAAAAAATAGATGTAAATTCTTCAGCAGAACAAGCCTTAAACTTTTACATTGAAAAATATAAATTAACAAATTATAGCCTAGAAGATGCCAGAAAAATAATTGCTGTTAGATATGGAATTGAAGAAAATGGATATACTGCGATGAGAGCATACACAATTTCTGAAAATATAAGCGAGGAAAGTGTACTAATATTTGAAGAGCAAAATAATAGTTTCCCAGGAATGGCAATAGAAAAAACACCAATAAGAAGTTATACTTACGGGAAACTGGCTTCGCATGTATTAGGATATGTAGGTAAAATTTCAAGCGAAGAGTATAATTCTTTAGAAGGATATAGTATATCAGATTATATAGGAAAAACAGGAATAGAGTATGCTTTTGAAGGTTATTTAAAAGGACAAGATGGAATAAAACAAACAGATATGTCTATAGATGGAACAATTACAGGGGAATATATAACCGAAGAAGCTGTAAGTGGTGATGATGTAACACTTACAATAGATGCAAATATTCAAGATGTGGCTGAAAAATACCTAAAAGAATTAATAGAAAAAATTAGAAATGGTGGATTTGGCAGAGTATATGATGCAAAATCTGGTGCAGTAGTTGCTTTGAACGTAAAAACAGGGGAAGTCATTGCAATGAGTAGCTATCCGGATTTTGAGCCACAGCTATTTATAGACGGTATAAGTACAGAAAAATGGGATGAATATACTAAAGGGGAAAGAAGTGCACTACTTAATAGAACAATACAAAGTGCTTATGCACCTGGCTCTGTATTTAAAATGGCAACAGCAATAGCAGGGCTAGAATCAGGAGCAATAACTAATACGGAAACTATTTATGATAGCGGAGTATATTATTATGGTGGAAGTTCTTGGAGATGTTGGACTTATACAGATTATGGAGTAGGACATGGAAGCCTAAATGTTGCAGGTGCCATAAAACACTCATGTAACTATTTCTTCTATGAAACAGCAAAAAGAATGGGAATAGACACTTTAGTAAAATATGCTAGATATTTGGGATTAGGAAGTAAAACTGGAATTGAACTAGCTGGGGAAGAAGCAGGAATGCTTGCAAGTAAGGAGACATCAGAAGAACTAGGACAAGAGTGGTATGGGGGAAATGCCTTAAATGCTGCAATTGGACAAGGAGACAATAGCTTTACTCCCCTTCAAATTGCAAAATATATAGCAATGATAACAAATGGTGGGCATGATATAGATATAACACTTATAAAAGAAATTACAAAAGCAGATGGGACAACTATAGACAAAGACAAAGTTGAAGAATATATAAATAATAGATTAGGAATAAAAAAAGAAGAAAAAGATGACATACAAATAAGTGAAGAAACTATAAAAACTGTTATGGAAGGAATGAGGTCTGTTACTACCGATACAGGAGGAACAGCATATTCTGTGTTCAAAAACTTTGAAATAGAAGTTGGAGGGAAAACAGGTTCAGCAGAAGCTGGAAAAAATGTAAATGCATGGTTTACTGGATTTGCACCATATGATGACCCTGAAATAGCAGTGGTTGTTTTTGTAGAAAATGGTGGACATGGATATTATACAGCAACAGTAGCAAGGGAAATTTTTGAAAGTTATTTCGGAACAAATGAAGATATAAAAGAAGATAGAACAGCAAAGCCATATACTGGGCAAAATAATTAATAAATTACAATTTATATTAAAATAGATAGTGTTAAGTAGTCTATGAAAAATTGTAGCGGAGCACAGTGTGTTCCATAAAAATAAAACTATCTAAGAGGAGGAAATATTATGAGAAATCCTGTAGGAATAAATATGAAAAAAGATGAGATAGTAATAAGAATAAGTGAAGGTGCAGAACAAAAAGAAATAGTAGAATGCTTAAATAAAAAAATACCTGCTTTAAAAAAATTATATAAAACCGAGAAAACACCAATACTTGTAACAGGAAAAGTTCTAAAAAATAAAGAAATTAATGAAATAAAAAAAATAATACAAGACAATATAGAAGTAGAAGTAAATTTTGATAGCCCAAAAGTACTAGGACTACATGGAATAAAAAAAGTTTTTGAAAAAGATATAGAAAATTCTGAAACAAAATTTCATAAAGGAAATTTACGTTCTGGGCAAAAAATAGAATTTGAAGGAAGCCTTGTAATATTAGGAGATGTAAATGCAGGCGCAGAAGTAATTGCAGGGGAAAATATTGTTATCCTAGGAGTATTAAGAGGTTTAGCACATGCAGGTGCTAAAGGAAATAAAAAAGCAATAATAGCAAGTAATGAAATAGACTGTCCACAAATTAGAATTGCTAATATTGTAAAAGAAATAGAAAAAGACGAACTAGAAGAAAACTACAGATGTGCATTTGTAGATGACAAAAATGAACTTATAATGGAATAAATCCTAAAAAAATGTTAATAATATATGTGTATTAATTAAAGATGAAAGGGAGAATGATAAGTAATGGCAGACTTAACTCAAGTTGAATTACAAAATTTAAGACATCTAATTGGTGCACATGATACTTCATATCAAAAACTAAATTCTTATGCCAATCAATGTGTTGATCCACAAATCAAGCAAATGTTTACAGGAGCAGCACAAGATGCTTTAAACACAAAACAAAAATTATTAACATTTTTAAATTAGGAGGTACTTGTATGGAAGAAAAATATATGGTAAACGACATATTAGAAAGTGTAAAATCAGGACTTACAACTTACCAAGGGGTTATATCAGAAACAGAAAATGTTGGACTTAGACAAACTATACAACAAATAAGAAATAATGATGAAGCTTTTCAATATGAACTATTTAAGGTTGCACAAGTAAAGGGGTATTATACTCCTGCAGAAAAAGCTCCACAAGAAGAAATCAATAAAGTAAAAAATGAATTAAATGCATAAAATAAAAAAATATGACTTTGAACGGAGTCATATTTTTTATTTTATGCGAGAGTTGACAAAAAAATTTTTATGGGGTAAAATAGAAAAGGTATTTTAATGAATATCAGATAGGAGTGTTTAATATTTTACGAAGTATAAAAAATATTTTTGTACACATAAGGAGTTCTCTAAAATTTATATTCTTAATAATTGTTGCAGGAATATTAATAACAGGTATAGTATCGTATTTTTATAAAATAACATATAGTGTAACTTTAAATGGAGAATTTATTGGTTATACAAATAATAGAGCTGAATTACAACAAAGGATAAATGAGTTTATGGAACAAAATGAAAGCCAAAATGTTGCATTTGTTGATATAACAACATTGCCAAAATATTCATTGTGTTTAGTAAAAAAGAGTAATGAAACAAACGATGAAGAAATTTTTGCAAAAGTAACAGGGCTAGGAACAGCGTATTATGAATACTATGCAATACTAGAGGGAACTGAAGAAAAATATTATGTGGCAACAAAGGAACAATCAGAAGAAATAATAAAAGAATTAACAAGCAAAAAAAGTAGTAATATAAATAAAATATCATATACTCAAGTTTTTGGAACAGAGATACAAGAGTTTACAGAAGTTGAAACTGTAATTGCTGATTTATATAAAAAGCCAGTAACAACATATTCAGGTAGTGGTTCTTATAAAATAGCAAGTTCTACAACAAAGATGGATTTAGGCATAGGCTTAATAAAACCAGTAACATCTGGGTATACAATAACATCAAGATATGGCTCAAGAAACGGTGGAACTCATACAGGATTAGACATAGCATCACCTACAGGAACAACAATTACAGCAGCTGCTGGGGGAACAGTAACATATGTAAATTATTCAAATGTAAGTTACGGTAACTGTGTAAAAATTTCTCATGGTAATGGAGTAGAAACATTATATGCACATTGTAGTGCAATATATGTATCAACTGGAGAAACAGTATCACAAGGGCAAGCAATAGCAGCAGTTGGGTCAACTGGTAACTCATCAGGACCACATTTACATTTAGAAATAAGAGTAAATGGAACAACATTAAACCCACAAAATTATTTGTATTAATAATATGTATTATACAATAGCAAAATTTGTCGATGAAAAAAAGTAGACAATAACAGAAAAATATAGTATAACAAACTGGTAAGAAAATTTTACTTACCAGTTTTTTGTATTTTTAAATCAAAAAATACAATTTATTGATTTAATTTCAAAAGGAGTTTTATGTTCGAAAAATTTTTAAATCTTATTTTCCCAAATGTCTGTGGATTTTGTAATAAAATAGATAAAAACAGTTTGTGTGAAAACTGTGAATTAAAGTTAGCAAAATATAGAATAAATTGCATTAAAGATTATACTAAAGACAATAAAAAGTATTTTGACTACTTATATTCAGCACTAAAATATGAAAATGAAGTTCGAGAAAAAATAATAAAATATAAATTTAATGAAAATTCATATTTATATAAAACTTTTGCAAAAATTATAATAAAAGATAAAAAAGTATATGGATTTTTAAAATTATATGATATAATAATCCCAGTTCCAATGAACAAACTTAAGAAATCCGTAAGAGGATATAATCAAAGTGAACTAGTAGCAAATGAAATTGCAAAACAAATGGAACTTCCATTCGAAAAAACTGTACTAATAAAAACCAAAAACACAAAAGTGCAAAGCACACTAACTAAAACACAAAGAATTGAAAATGTCAAAAATGCATTTTTCGTAACAGATACTACAAAAGTAAAATACAAAAAAGTTATATTAATAGATGATATATACACAACAGGATGCACAGTAAATGAATGTAGTAAAGTTTTAAAACAGGCTGGAGCTCAAGAAATTTGTGTTGTTACAATTGCAAAAGATTAAAGGAGGAACAAAAGTGGAGGATTTAGTAGAAAGCATATTAGATTACGTAAGAGCAGATTATACTGACTATGCCATTATGATAAATGGTGAGTGGGGAAGCGGAAAAACTTATTTTTGGAATCATAAGGTAAAAAATAAAATTGAATCACTAAGAATAAATGGAAAAAGATATACTACTATCTATATGTCATTATATGGAATTTCTAACTTAGAGGAAATAAGTAAAAAAATATTTATAGAAACAACACAACTTATGGACAAAAACATGAAAAAATACATGAACTCAACTGGTCAATCCACCATTCCGGAGTATGCAAAAACTGGACTAGATATGGCAAATCTTTTTGGAGTTACACAAAATGGAGACAAAGTAGATTATGCACAATTCTTTTCAACAGATGACAAAATTTTATGCTTTGATGACCTAGAAAGAGCAAATGTAGATGTTATAGATATTTTAGGATATATTAACAATTTCGTTGAACATGACCATATAAAAACAATTATTATATGTAATGAAAAAGAATTAGCAACAAAACTAAAAAATAGTAATTTAGAAATGAAAACCTTTATTGCAACATATATATTGGACAAAGAGGGCAATTTAACAAAAACAGATTTACCAATGGTTGAGAAAATAAGAGACAAAATAGAATATGTTTTTGATAAAGCAAATGATTATGAGAGAATAAAAGAAAAATTAATTGGAGAAACATTTGAATATCAGCCAGAATTTAGCTACATAATAAATGGAATTTTAATGAGATATGAAAATGACCCAGAACTTATTAGATTTTTAAGAGAAAATACAGGGTATATAATTAATACATTTAATAAGAGTGGAACAAGAAACTTAAGAATTTTAAAACATGCTTTAAATGATTTCAAAAAAATATTTGAGATGGTTAATAAACATTATCCAAATACAAATTATAGAGTATTACAAACTATGTTAATATTTACAATAGCAATTTCCTTTGAAATAAAAGCAGGGAAAATAACTAAAGAGAAATTCATGAACTTACAAAATAATGAAGAATATAAAGCAATGTTAGTTTCTTCAAGAATTTTAATGGATAATAGACAGTTCTATATAAAAGAGTTTGATAATAATTATTATTACAATTTCAAAGCTGAATATAGATTTTTTAAATTCATAGAGATGTATGTAAGAACAAGAATATTTGATATGAAGGTATTTAAAAGAGATATGGAGGTAATTATAAATACAGTAGATAAAGAAAAACTTCCAAGTTATAAAAGATTACTTACAGAAGAATATTGGAAAATACCAGACGACCAGTTCTTACCAGTAGTGGAAGATGTAATAGAAAATGTAAAAAATGGTGATGTAGACTTAATAGACACAGTAAAATTATTTATATATTTTACATATTTTATAAAAAAAGGCTTAATAAACTATGATATGAAATCGATAAAAGGAATTTTCTTCGAAGGAATGAACAAGGCATCTCTTAATGCAACGTATTGTGAAAATATAAATGAGGAATTAACTGAATTAACATTAGGTGAGAAAAGCTTAGATGTAGATGAAATTATTGAACATTTTAATACAATTAACAAAATGCTAGAGGATAAAATGTATAAAGAAAAAGCAGAAGGAATATTTAAAAATATCCCAATGAAAATGGAGAAATTCTATGAAGAATTTGACAAAGAGTGTATGGATATACCAATTTTCAAATATTATGACCCATATCAATTTTTCCAAAGAATATCTTGTGCAAATAACGAAGATATAGTAACTATAAAAGAAAAGCTAGTAGAAAGAGCAAAAAAATATACAAAAGAAATAGAACCAGAACTTAATAATATGGTTCAATTAAAAAATATAATAGATGACTATACAAGAGGAAAAGACATAACAATAAAGATTATTTTATTAAGTGAATTTTCAAAAGAACTAGGGAATATAATTTCTAAATATGATAATAAAATGGAGGAATAAAAATGGAAGAATTAAAACTAAACTATTATTTTAAAGAAATGGATAAATTTACATTTAAGGAAATATTTGAAGGATGTACATATCCATGGGAAGCATTAGAAAAAGCAAAAGAATATATAAAAGAACAAATAGTTGATAAAGATGTAAAAATAAATAAAGCAGAAATGGGAGAATATGTATCAATTAGTGGAAACTATTTTATAGACGAAGGAACAAAAATACATGCAAATGCAGTAATACAAGGACCTGTTATGATTGGAAAAAATGTAGAAATACAATCAGGTGCATTAGTAAGACCATGGACAGTAATAGGAGATAACTGTGTAGTAGGGCATGCAAGTGAAATAAAACATGCAATAATGCAAAATAAATCAAAAGTTGCAAGTTTAGCATTTTGTGGAGACACAATACTAGGAAAATCAACTAGAATAGGAAGCGGTATAATTTTAGCAAACAGAAGATTTGACCAAAAAAATATTACTGTAAAAATAAATGGAACAAAATATGATGTTGGAACAGACTTTTTTGGAGCAATAATAGGAGATAGTACAAGACTTGGAGCAAACTCTACAACAGTACCAGGAACATTTATAGGACCATACACATGGATATTGCCAACAGTACAGGTAAGAGGATTTATACCAGCAGAAAGAAGAGTTTTCCCTTTAGCTGAATATAAAATAGATGAAAACCCAAGAGTAGAATTGAAATAAGAATTTACAAAGCATTACTTAACAAAGATTACCTAATTAACTTTGACATTTTATGTAAAATATATTATAATATTAACAGATGCCACGCAAGGCATTTTAAACCTTCCTCTCAACTTGAGGACACGCTACACTATATTTTTTAATTTAAGGAGGAAAACAAAATGGCACATCCCTACATGGTTACAGCAACTGGAGCAATGAGGCAGAAAATTGCTATGGTAATGAGCCAGCGTACCCCGTATACTGTTTCTGCTGATAAGGTGAACTGGGTGAACGGTGAAAGACAGATGAATATCTTTTCCGCACAGGTCGGCGACGTTACCATCCTTTGCTGGGCCCGTGATAATGAGTTCATTATCAAGACCGTCAACTGGTAGCCATTAAAAAAAGAAGAACCTCGCTATTTAAGCGAGGTTCTTTTTATAAAAATTTTATCACAAAATCTTGACTTTTTACATAAAAAGAGATATAATTTTAGCAGTCTAATTGATAGATTGCTAATTTTAATATTAGGAGGTAAAATATGGATGTTCAAAAATTTACACAAAAATCAATAGAGGCAATTCAAAAATCAAGCCAAATTGCTAAAGAAAATGGTAACTCAGAAGTAGAACAAGAACACCTTTTGTTTGCTCTAATAGATGATAAAGAAAGTTTAATAAAACAATTATTTACTAAAATGAATGTAAGTGACGAGTTACAAAATGAATTAATAATAAACATAGAAAATAAACCAAAAATAAGTGGAAACAATCAAGTCTATTTTTCAAGGGAAGCAGAAGAATCTTTGAATGAAGCAGAAAAAATTGCAAAGAATATGAAAGATGAATATGTTTCAGTAGAACATATAATGCTTGGTATTTTTGAAAAAGCAAGTAGCAATTTAAAACAACTATTTAAACAATTTGGGGTTGATAAAAACAAATTTTTAAAAGTATTATTAGAAGTAAGGGGGAATGCAAGAGTGACAAACGATAATCCAGAATCAACATATAATGTATTGGAAAAATACGGAACAGACTTAGTAGAAATGGCAAGAAAACAAAAATTAGACCCAGTAATAGGTAGAGACGATGAAATAAGAAATGTTATAAGAATATTATCAAGAAAAACAAAAAATAACCCAGTTTTAATTGGTGAAGCCGGTGTTGGTAAAACTGCAATTGCAGAAGGCTTAGCCTTAAGAATAGTTAGAGGAGATGTGCCAGAAGGCTTAAAAAATTGTACAATATTTTCACTTGATATGGGTGCATTAGTTGCTGGTGCTAAATATAGAGGAGAATTTGAGGAAAGATTAAAAGCTGTTTTACAAGAGGTAAAGAAAAGTGAAGGAAGAATAATTCTATTTATTGACGAATTACACACAATAGTTGGAGCAGGAAAAACTGATGGAGCAATGGATGCAGGGAACCTTTTAAAACCAATGCTTGCAAGAGGAGAACTTCATTGTATAGGTGCAACAACTTTAAACGAATATAGAGAATATATAGAAAAGGACCCAGCACTTGAAAGACGTTTTCAGCATGTAATGGTTAATGAACCAACAGTAGAAGATACTATTGCAATATTAAGAGGACTAAAAGAAAGATATGAAGTTTACCATGGTGTAAAAATTGCAGATAATGCATTAATTGCAGCAGCAGTTCTTTCAAATAGATATATAACAGATAGATATTTACCAGATAAAGCAATAGACTTAATAGATGAAGCATGTGCATTAATAAAAACAGAAATGGAATCAATGCCTACAGAACTGGATGAAATATCAAGAAAAATAATGCAACATGAAATAGAAGAAGTTTCATTAAAAAAGGAAAAAGATGAATTCTCTAAAAAACGTTTAGAAGAGATACAAAAAGAAATATCAGAAATGAAATCTAAATTTAATGAAATGAAAGCAAAATGGGAAAACGAAAAAACAAAAATAGAAAAAGTACAAAAAATACGTGAAGATATTGAAAAACTAAATAGTGAAATGGAAAAAGCAGAAAGAAATTATGAGCTAGATAAAGCTGCTGAAATAAAATATGGAAAACTTCCTGCACTTCAGAAAGAGTTAGAACAAGAGGAAAAAATAGCAGAAGAAAATAACAACATGAATAAGTTATTAAGAAATAAAGTAACAGAAGATGAAATAAGTAAAATAATTTCTAAGTGGACAGGAATACCAGTATTTAAACTAATGGAAAGTGAAAGAGAGAAAATTTTACATTTAGATGAAATTTTGCATAAAAGAGTAGTAGGCCAAGACGAAGCAGTAGAAAAAGTAACAGAAGCAATAATTAGGTCAAGAGCTGGAATACAAGATAGTAAAAGACCAATAGGTTCATTCCTATTTTTAGGGCCAACAGGTGTTGGTAAAACAGAACTTGCAAAATCGCTTGCAGAAAGTTTATTTGATGATGAGAAAAATATTATAAGAATAGATATGTCTGAATACATGGAAAAATTCTCAGTATCAAGATTAATAGGTGCGCCTCCAGGATATGTAGGATATGAAGAGGGCGGACAACTTACAGAAGCCGTAAGAAGAAAACCATATTCAGTAGTTCTTTTTGATGAAATAGAAAAAGCACATCCAGATGTATTTAATATATTACTTCAAGTACTAGATGATGGAAGAATTACAGATTCACAAGGAAGAACAGTTGATTTTAAAAACACAATAATAATATTAACATCAAATTTAGGCTCGGAATATATATTAGAAGGAATAAACGAAAAAGGAGAACTTTCAGAAGAAGCAAAAGAGCAAGTAAATAGCTTATTAAAACAAAGCTTTAGACCAGAATTTTTAAACAGATTAGATGAAATAATATTCTTCAAACCATTAGCAAAAGAGCAAATATCACAAGTTCTAGATTTATTAGTAAAAGACTTAGAAAAACGACTAGAAGATAAACATTTAAGAATAGAATTGACCAAATCGGCAAAAGACTATATAATAGAAAATGGTTATAATCCAATATATGGAGCAAGACCACTAAAAAGGTTTATGCAAAAGAGTTTGGAAACACTAATTGCAAGAAAAATGCTAGAACAAGAAGTACACCCAAATGAAACTATAGAAGTGGATTATGACGGAGAATTAAAAATAAGGGGGAACTAAAATGAGATATAAATATAGAACACAAGGAACATGCTCAATGCAAATTGAATTTGATATTAATGGGGACATTATTACAAATGTTTCATTCCTAGGTGGATGTCCAGGAAATTTAGCTGCAATATCTAGAGTTGTGGAAGGAAAAACTGTAAAACAAATAGAAGAATGGTTTAAAGATATAAGATGTGGAAACAAACCAACTTCATGTACAGCACAACTTGCAAAAGCTGTAAGACAAGCCTATGAGGAACAAAAACAATAACGCTTGACATTTTTAGCCAAAAATTGTATAATATTCTTTGTGTAAGGAGAGACTTTTTATGAATAAAATGAAAAAAGTAAGTGTGGCAACAATAGTAGGTCTTGCAATTTTTGGAACAACAGTATTTGCATCAACAGGAAAAGTATATAATACAAGCCAAGGATTAGTTCTAAGAGGAGAAGCTTCAAAGACAAGTGCACCACTTGCAACTGTACCAAATGATAAAGAATTTGAGATACTAGAAAACTTAGGTGAATGGTATAAAGTAAATGTGGATGGAAAAGAAGGATATTTATTTGCAGAGTATGTAAAAGTCGTAGAAGAAGCACCAGTTGAAGAACAACCTGAAAATAATAATCCAGTAGAGAATAATAATCCAAATACTACAAAAACAGAAACAAAAATATATAAACTTCCATTAATTACATCAAGTAATATTGGAACAATACCAGCAAATACAGAACTAAACATAGAAAAAACATTAAACAATTGGGCATATGTTTCATACAATAATGTTACTGGTTGGATAAGAACATATAATTATAATGCTGATACTACAGAAACACAAGAGCCAGAGACTACACCAGCAGAACCAGAGGAAACTCCAGTAGAAACACCAGAAACAACGCCTACAAATCAACCAGAAGAAAACACAGATTTAAGCTTTACAAAAGGATATATAAATTCATCATCTGTAAATGTTAGAAAAGGACCAAGCACAGATACAGAAATTGTAACTACATTAATATTAAACACAGGAGTTACAATTACAGCACAAACAGGTGACTGGTACAAAGTAACATATGGAGATTATACAGGTTACATTTATAAACCATTAATCTCAGAAACACCAACTGTAACAAACAGAGGTAATGCGGTAAGACAACCAGAAACTACTGAAGCACAAGCACCTACAGAGGACGAAGAACAAAAAACAACGGATTCAGCTAACAATGAGATTCCAACAGTACCAAGTAACAGTGCTGCAGGAGACCAAATAGTTTCATTTGCAAGACAATATTTAGGATACAGATATGTATATGGGGGAACAACACCTAGTACGGGATTTGACTGTTCTGGATTTATATATTATATATATAAATCATGCGGATATAGTATAAGCCGTTCTCTTAGTGCTCAAGCAAACACAGGAACAGCAGTGTCAAAATCTGAATTACAGGCAGGAGATATAGTATTTTTCAATAATACATCAAGCGGAGCACTAGGTCATGTAGGAATATATATAGGAAATGGAACAATGATACATGCAGCGAACTCAAAAAGAGGTGTAGTAACAGACACAATAAACAGTGGATATTACAATACATATTATTATACAGCAAGAAGAATAGCATATTAAAAATTAAAATATATAGGGCAATACATTTTTGTATTGTCCTTTTTTAGGGGGCAAAAAAAGGAGGAATAATAATTAATAGAAAAACCCTAATTACAATAGTAATAATAATTCTAGTCTTTGCAACATATATAATGTTTCTGAATAAAAAATACGAAGATTTCTATAAGAAAGTAGAAGAAAACATAGAAATAGAAGCGGTGATTATAAGTAACCCAAAAGAAAATGAATATTATAATACATATACAATAAAAGGAAAAACTGAAGAATTTAAAAATAAAAAATTTATTCTATATGTAAAAAAGAATTTAAACTTGGAATATGGTGACAAAGTAAAAATTATAGGAGAATTTTATGAACCGGAAAGCAGCAGAAATTATAAAGGATTCAGCTATAAAAAATATTTACAAACAGAAAAAATATATGGAACAATAAAAGCACAAAAAATAGAACTTGAATCCAAAAATAATACAATGATTATTTTAAAACTAAGTAATAGTGCCAGAAATAAAATAATAGAACAAATAAAAAATATACTTCCAACAGAAACAAGTGGACTTTTAATTGGTCTCATGCTTGGAGATAAAACATATATATCAGATGAATTAAAATTAGATTTTCAGAAAAGCAGTTTAGCTCATATTTTAGCTGTTTCTGGAGCACATGTTTCTTATATTATTTTAGGTCTAACTTATTTTGTTTCAATTAACAAAATGCCCAAAAAAAGTGGATATGTTTTTATAATTGGAGTTTTAATTGTATTTATTTTTATAACTAATTTCTCTGTTTCTGTTATAAGAGCATGCATAATGTCTATAATTTTTATTGTTTCAAAACTGCTCCATAGAAAAGCCAATATAACAAAGACAATAATAATCTCAGCTCTGATAATGCTGACTTTTAACCCATATAATATAAACAGTGTAAGTATGCAATTATCGTATTTAGGAACAATAGGACTTGTATTTATAAAATTTCCTACCACCACAAAGCACAACAGATTGCAAAAGATTATCAAAGTTGTTAGCATTCCAATTGCAGCGCAAATTGCAATATTACCAATAATGATAAGAAATTTTAACACGATATCCTTTACATTTTTAATATCAAATTTGCTGGCAATGCCATTACTTGGAATATGTATAATAGGAGGATATTTAGTAACGTTACTTTCTTTCGTGTGGTTAAGTTTATCAAGAAAAATAGGAATTATATTTAATTTGATTCTAAAAATTTTAATTCTAATAGCAAAATTTTGTGGAAACTTAAAACTATCAAATATCTATGTAATTACCCCAAATACAATTACAATCGTTATATATTACATTATACTTTTTGTAGGAATATATTATTTCCAATATAGTGAAAAATTAATACCTTGCCCTGATGGAAAAATAAGAAGTAATAAAGGAAAAAGAAAGTATAAAAAAATAGCAATAACTATTTTGGTTTTAATATTAATTATAGAAATTCCATATAGCAATTATAATGGGAAATTAAAAATCTATTTTATAGATGTAGGCCAACGGAGACAGCACACTTGCCATAACTCCACATGGAAGAAAAATATTAATAGATGGAGGAGAAGCAGAGAAAAACATTTTAGTACCATATATTTTAGCAAGAAAAATAAAAATATTAGATTATGTTATAATATCACACTTTGACTCAGACCATTGTGGAGCGATAAAAGAAGTACTAGAGGCCTTAAAAGTAAAGAATTTAATAATTAGCAAACAAATGGAAAAAACAAAAGAATGTAGCCAAATAATAGAAATTGCGAATAAGAAAAAAGTAAGAATTGTATTGGCAGAAGCGGGCCAAAAATTTAATATAGAAAAGGAAATATCATTTACCATATTATGGCCAAATAAGAATAAATTAATTACTGAAAATCCTCTAAATAACAATTCAATAGTGCTAAAACTAACCTATGGAAACTTTCAAATGCTATTTACCGGAGATATAGAACAAATAGCAGAAAAAAGAATAGTAGAAGAATATGGAGAAAATTTAAAATCCACAATTATAAAAATTGCCCATCATGGGTCGAAAACCTCATCAACAGGGGAATTTATAAATGCAGTAAAACCACAAATTGCATTAATAGGAGTGCGGGAAAAAGAATAAATATGGTCATCCAAATAGTGAAGTAATAAATAGAATAGGTGAATGTGGTACAAAAATTTATAGAACAGACGAAATGGGGGAAATAGACATAGTTATTAATAGAAATGGAAAAATTAGAATAAAAAAATTTATAAAATAGTAATTTGTATATTTTTGCAAAAAATGCCAATAATACCTAATAGGTGATTCTAGTGAAAAAAAACATATGGATAGTAATACTTTTAATAGTAGCTATTATAACAGGATTCTTTGTGGGAGTACATTTATACAATAAAGAAAAAAGTAAAAAACAGTTAGAAAATGACATTCAAAATGTTGTAGTATATGATAACAAAGTAAATAATACTAATACAGTAGAGATACAAACCAGTATGTCTGAAGAAAAAATATCTATAAATACAGAAGTGGTAGAAGAGATATATTATGTTCAATGTGACCATTTAATAAAAACTTTGAGAAAAGACATGAAAAGCTTGGTAAACATGACAAAAGAAGAATTGGCAAAGAAATATCCAAAATGGGAAATAAAAGAGTTTAGTACAGAAAAAGTAACATTATATAAAGAAGAACAAGGATTTTGTAATGAACATTATTTAGTAAAAGATGTAGATGGAATTGTTACAATATATAATATGGATAATGAGGATAAAATAAATGAAATAATAAAAACTACAGAAATAGAAACAAAATATTTAACTGAAACAGACCAGGAAGATTTAAAAGAGGGCATAAGAGTATATACACAACAAAAATTAAATAAATTATTAGAAGATTTTGAGTAAATGTATGGGTCGCCGTGGACAGCGACCCGCAATAATTAATTTAAGCTTTCTTTTGTAAATACCCTTGTACAAAGAATGCCTTAATATACATACCAAGAGAAAATATAGTCATAAATACTGCAATACAGTAAATAGGGTGAGCAGCATATAAAATCAAAGGTCTTGTACTATCTACAATAGTTTGTTTAGCAAGAATTGATGGTTCTAATTCCTTTAAAATCAAAGATACTACTATTGCAATATAAAATAATGTAGTAGATGCTTTACCATACCATTTACTAGATACTACAAGCTCTTTCCCATAAAGGAAAGAAGCTCCACATATCATACAAAATTCCTTAATAAATACGACTATTACAATCCAAAGTGGTATTATTTTTTTTACAGTAAGCATAACTAACATAGAAATCTGAGTAAACTTATCTGCAAGAGGATCCATTAATTTGCCAAAATCACTAATAAAATTAAATTTTCTGGCAATTACTCCATCTAAAATATCTGTTATACCAGAAATAGAAAATACAATGATTGCATCTATATATTTGCCTTGTGATAGTAATATGAGTATTAGTGGAATTAATAAAAATCTAATTAAAGTTAAAATATTGGGAACATATTTGAAATATTTTTTCATACAAACCTCCTATTTTACTTTGAATGTTAGTTTATTATCCTTACAATCAACTGTTAAAGTTTGAAGTGGTAAAACTTCTCCTCTTAATATCATTTCTGAAATCTCATCTTCAATATATTTTTGAATAGCACGTCTTAAAGGTCTTGCACCATATTTTAAATCTGTACCTTTATCTAAAATAAATTGTTTAGCAGAATTTGATACAGATAAAGTAATATCTTTATTAGCTAAGCTTTCAGAAGTTGATTTTAATAATAAATCTACTATTTCTAATAATTGCTTCTTAGTTAAACTATCAAAAACAACAATTTCATCTACCCTGTTTAAAAACTCTGGTCTAAATGTATTTTTTAAAGCCTCTTCAACTTTTGCACTATCAATAGTTTGTTTACCAAAACCAATTGAATTATTATTTAAATTTGAACCTGCATTAGATGTCATAATAATTATTGTATTTTCAAAACTAACAGTATTTCCTTGAGAATCTGTAAGTTTTCCATCATCTAAAACTTGAAGTAATAAATTAAATATATCTGGGTGAGCTTTTTCAATTTCATCTAAAAGAATAATAGAATAAGGTTTTCTTTTAACTTTTTCTGTCAATTGACCAGCATCATCATAACCAACATATCCTGGAGGTGAACCAATCAATTTAGCAGTTGAATGGCTTTCCATATATTCAGACATATCTATTCTAATTATTGAATCTTCACTACCAAACATTTCATATGCTAAAGTTTTAGCAAGTTCTGTTTTACCAACACCTGTTGGACCAACAAAAATAAATGAAGGTGGTCTTTTAGAACTTTGAAGACCAGCTCTACTTCTACGAATTGCTCTTGCAACAGCAGAAACAGCTTTATCTTGACCAATTATTCTATTGTGCAAATTACTTTCTAGGTTTAATAATTTATGAGTTTCTGCTTCTGTAATTTTACTTACAGGAATTTTTGTAATACGTTCAATAACTTCTGCAATATCTTGAACTGTTAAATAAGAAGGGCTTAGATTTTTGTTTATCTCTTCTATTCTATCTAAAATATTACATTCCTCAGTTTTTAAATCTGCTGCTTTTTGATAATCTTCAATAGAATCAGATTCAACAGCATCTTCTTTTTCTGCTTGAATTTTAGCCAAACGATTATTTAATATTTCTAACTCATAAAGAGCTTTATTTCCTAAGTTCAACTTAGAGCAAGCTTCATCAAGAACATCAATTGCTTTATCTGGTAAAAATCTATCATGAATATATTTTTCAGACATTTTTACGGTTTGAACAATTACATCATTAGAAATTACTACCTTGTGGAAATCCTCATAATATTTTTTAATCCCCTTTAAAATTTCAATACTAGATTCAACATTTGGTTCTTCAACCAAAACAGGTTGAAATCTACGTTCTAAAGCAGAATCTTTTTCTATATATTTTCTATATTCTTTTAAAGTTGTAGTACCAACTAACTGGATTTCTCCATTTGCAAGTGATGGTTTTAAAATATTTGCAGCATTCATAGAATGTTCTGCATCACCAGCACCAATAATATTATGAATTTCATCAATAACTAATATGATATTTTTGGCTTGTTTACACTCATCAATTATTGCTTTCATTCTTCCCTCGAATTGACCTCTAAATTGTGTACCCGCAATAACAGCGGTCATATCTAAAAGGTAAACTTGTTTATTTAAAAGTTTTGCAGGAACTTCTTGATTTGCAATTCTAATAGCCAATCCATTTGCAATGGCAGTTTTACCAACGCCTGGCTCACCAATTAAGCATGGATTATTTTTAGAACGTCTATTTAAAATTTGAATAATTCTTTCAATTTCATTATCTCTTCCAATAACCATATCTAGCTCATTATTTTTAGCCTTATTAGTTAAATTAGTTCCATAAATATCTAAGAAACTTTTTTTCTTCTCTTTAGGTCTTTTCTCAGTTTTTACTTTTTTTCTATTATCATTATATGCTTCATCAGGTTCATTCGCTTTTGAGCCAAACATATTAGAAAAAATTGAACCTAAAGGAATTCCACTTTTTGGAGAATCCTCTAAATTATAAGGATCATCCTCCATATCTTCTGCAATATCGCCAAATAACCCCTCAAGTTGAGAAGTTAAATCTTTTATTTCATCTTCAGAAAGATTTGCTTGTTTTACTAAAAGGTCTACTGGATTTATGCCTCTTTCTTTTGCACAATTATAGCAAAGTCCTTCTGTAGAAGTTTCATTTCCATCTATTTTTTTTGTAAAAATTACTGCCGTATTTTTATGGCAAACTGAACATAACATAAAAATTTTCATACTCCTTATCTATAAATCTACATTCTATATCATACATTAATTTTTTAAGTTAGTCAAGAAAAATATTGAAACAACAATAGTTTAATGATATAATTCTAAATGTTTATAAATTGTAGATTATCGGATCCTAAAAAAATTTGAAAATGTCCGCCCAATCTCGTCGGGCTAGCGAATCGGAATATGAAAACAAAATACAATTTAATTCTTAAAATTAATGAGGTGTTTTATGAAGAGAACGAAAAAAATATTAGTAATTACATTAGTAGTAATTCTTATAATTCTTAGCTTAGTTGCAGCAGGATTATTCCTATTTAATAAAAAACAGGATGATATAGCTAGAGAAAAGGAAGAAGCAATAATTAATGCTGAAGAAAATTTTAAAAAACTATTTGAAAATCTTGAATATTCAGAAAATAAAAATGAAGCTGTAACTTTGTCTTATAAAATGGAAAAAATTGAAGAAGGCAGATATGATGTAAAAGCACATGTTCCGTTATTAAATATAGAAACAGATACAGCTAATGCAGTAAACGACGAAATAACTAATATCTTTGGAAAAAAATTACTAGAAGTAGTAAAAGAAAATACCGCATACTCAAAATATCATGTAGATTATATTACATATACAAACAACAATATAATTTCTTTAATTATTAAGGCAACATTGAAAGAAGGTAGTGAACCACAAAGAATTATTGTAAAAACATATAATTACGATTTAGTAGAAAATAAACTTTTAAGTTTAAAAGAATATATGGAATTAAATAGTCTAGATAAAAATGCAGTACAAGCTCAAATAATTAATTATATTAGAGGAAAAAGCGAAAATACAGATACAGCTCTAGCACAAGAATATAACCTTTATATAAGAGATGTAAGGTCAGATGAATATTTAATAGAAAATATAGAAAATTACTATATAGGACAAGACGGAAAAATATACATAATATTTGCATATGGAAATAACAATGCAACAGAAACAGTTGATGTAGTAATAGTACAAAAATAAAAAAAGTACAAATATTTTCAGCCTACCTTTTGTATGATTTTCTAAAAAATTAAATTCTCCAAGGCGTACGCGGGTCTTCCCCCGTCTCAAAGGACTGTCGAATGTTAATTTTTTATAAAATATACAAAACGGCTAATATTTGTACTTTTTTTCTCAACTAATATTATGGCATTTCCGTTAAAGTAATTTCTATATCTAAATAATTACCAGAACGGTAAACTGTTAATCTTATTGTAGCTCCAATTTCTTTTGCATTCTTTATAGCATCTAATTCTTTCATAGTAGTAATATTTTGGCCATCTGCAGCAGTGATAACATCACCTTTTCTTAAATCACTATTTGAAGCACCAGAATTTTCAGAAATATCTTCTACATAAATACCAACTGGCAAGTTATAACGTTGTGCAGTAGTTTCAGATAGATTGCTGCCAGAAATTCCTATATAAGGTCTTAAAACTTTACCATGTTTAATTAATTGTTCAAAAACGTCAATTGTATCATTGATAGGAATTGCAAAACCAACACCTTCAATACCTGTTCCAGATAATTTCAAAGTATTAATTCCAATTACTTGACCATTACTATTAACTAAAGCACCACCACTATTTCCAGAATTTATAGCACAATCTGTTTGTAGTACATGGTAAGTTGTACCATCACTAGTAGATATATCTCTTTCTAGAGCACTGATTATACCAGATGTAACAGAAGTATCTAAACCTAGAGGATTACCTATGGCAAGCACAAATTCGCCAACTTTAATAGAAGAAGAATCTCCAAGTTCAGCTGGAGTTAAATTATTTGCATCAATTTTAATAATTGCTAAATCTGTTTGCTCATCTGTACCAATAATAGTTGCATCATATTTTTCATCACTACCATATAAAGAAACAGTAACCTTTGCTGCTTTTGATACCTGATAGTAATAAGAAGAATCTGATGAACTAACAACATGGTTATTAGTCAAAATGTAACCATCATTAGTAATGATAATACCAGAACCAGTAGCTTCTGCAGTTTGAGTCATACCGAAAGCACTCACATTATATGAAATAGAAATACCTACAACAGAAGGTAAAACTTTGTTTGCTGCATATACTGCTGTATCAGAATAATTACTTAAAGAAATCGCTGTAGGTGTAGAAGAAACTTGAGTAACAATTGAAGATTCAGATACAACCTCGTTATTTGATAATAATTTACTTCTTATGCTTGGTACTCCAAAGCAAGTCCCAACAACTAATGTGGCTCCTAGCACACCAGAAACAAAAGGTACCAATATATTAGAAGCTGAAGTTTTTGACTTTTTACTTTCTTCGTCAAATTTTTGATAAAAATTATCATCCATAAAATCACTCCCTTAAAATATAATTATAATACAAATTGAATATTAAAAAAAGACTAAAATAAAAAAATCATATTGAAAAAAAACTTTTATACATATATAATAATATAGAAAAAATAAATGTAGGAGAGAAAAAATGAAAGAGAACAATGGAATAACAATAGTTGCGCTAATGATAACAATAATAATAGTGCTAATTTTAGCAAGTGTAACAATACAATTTGGAGTAAAAGAAGTTCAAAGAGCAAAATTAGAAGATATAAAAACAACAATGTTATTAATTAAAGGAAGAGCTCAAATTGTTGTAGATAAAGAATCATTTGGAGAAGCCTATGATAATACTGGAATGGTAAAATTATCAGATGCAACTAATTATAATTTAACTCTATTACAGCCAACATTAGATGAACTTGAAGATACTTCAAATTTATATATATGGGAACAAACTGCAATGGATAATAACAATATAGATGTAGAAATAACAACAGAAGACTTTTTTGTTATAGACTACTCAACAGGAGAAGTTTATTATTCATTAGGATATACTTATGAAGGAAATACATATTATTCACTAAGTCAAATGCAAAGTGTATAGGAGAAATAAATGAAAGAAAGAGAAGAAGAAAGACTAAAAAAATTAAAAGAATACGAAAATAAATTACACGAAAGTGGACTAAAATATATTGCTGGAATCGATGAAGCGGGTCGAGGACCGTTGGCTGGACCAGTAGTTGTTGGAATAGTTATTATGAAGCCAGATTCCTTTATTGAAGGAATAAATGACTCGAAAAAAATTTCAGAAACTAAAAGAGAAAAATTATATGAACAAATAACTGAAGAAGCCTTGGCATGGAGTACACGGAATTGTTACAGAAAAAGAAATAGATGAAATAAACATACTAAATGCTACCAAAAAAGCTCTAACACAGGCATTAGGAAATTTAAAAATAAAGCCGGAAAGAATTTTAGTAGATGCATTAGAACATATAGATACAAAAGGAATACCATATACATCTATAATAAAAGGAGATGCAAAAATATATAGCATATCAGCAGCATCAATAGTAGCAAAGGTCACAAGGGATAGAATAATGAGAGAATATGATGAAGTATATCCAGAATATGGGTTCGCAAAACACAAAGGATATGGAACAGCAGCACATATAACAGCAATAAAAGAAAACGGACCTTGCCCACTACACAGGAAAACGTTTATAAAAAATTTTATATAAGTTCCAGCAAGATATGATGGACTTTTAAAGGAAAAATAAATAATAGGAGGTATAAACATGAATATTCAAGATATAATAGCCCAAAAAAGAGATGGCAACCAATTAACAAAAGAAGAAATACACTACTTCATAACAGAATATGTAAAAGGAAATATAACAGACTACCAAGCAGCAGCCCTAGTAATGGCAATATACATAAATGGAATGACAAATGAGGAAACAACAAACCTAACATTGGAAATGGCACACTCAGGAGACGTACTAGACCTATCATCAGTAGGAGAAATAGTAGTAGACAAACACAGTACAGGTGGGGTTGGAGATAAAATTACTTTAATAATAATGCCAATAATTGCCTCACTAGGAATACCAGTTGCAAAAATGTCTGGAAGAGGACTAGGATTTACAGGAGGAACAATAGACAAGTTGGAATCAATTCCTGGGTATAATGTGGAAACAACAGTAGAGGAATTCATAGAAAATGTAAAAAAAATCGGAATAAGCATAATCGGGCAAACAGGAAACCTTGCACCAGCAGATAAAAAATTATATGCACTAAGAGATTCAATAAACTGCGTAGGAAACAAACCACTTATTGCATCAAGTATAATGAGTAAAAAAATAGCAGCAGGAGCAAACAAAATAGTATTAGATGTAACTGTTGGAAGCGGAGCATTTATGAAAACAAAAGAAGAAGCAGAAGAACTTTCACACATCATGAAAAATATAGGAGACTTAGCAAATAAAGAAACAGTATGTGTATTAACAAATATGGATGAACCAGTAGGATATGCTGTAGGAAATTCACTAGAAATAATGGAAGTAATAGAATGCTTAAAAGGCAATATACCAGAAGATGTAAAAGAAATAATATTAACAATAGGAAGCTATATAATAAAACTTTCTGGTAATGGAGATAACTTAGAAGAAAACAGACAAAAAATAATGACACAAATAGAAAATGGAGCAGCACTAAAAAAATTCATAGAATTAGTAGAAAATCAAGGTGGAGACATAAGTTATATTGAAGATACAAATAAATTTGAAAAAGCAAAATACATAATGGAAGTAGTAGCACCTAAAAATGGGTATGTAACAAAATTAAATGCAGAAAAAATAGGAGTAACATCAGTACACTTAGGAGCTGGAAGGGTAAAAAAAGAAGACAGTATAGATAAAGCAGTAGGAATATTACTAAATAAAAAAATATCGGACCCAGTAAATGAGGGAGATGTTTTAGCATATGTACATGCAAATGATGAAGAAAAAGGCAAACAAGCAGTAAAAGACGTTTTAGAGGCATATGAAATTGCCCTAGAAAAACCAAAAACACCAGAGCATATAATTGAGATTATTTAGAAATTAGAGGATAGAAATTAGATATAATCTCAGCCGTTTTGTATATTTTATAAAAAATTAAATTTGACAGCCCTTTGAGGCGGGGGAAGACCCGCGTATGCCTTGGAGAATTTAATTTTTTAGAAAATCATACAAAAGGTAGGCTGAGAAAGGATACCCTACAATTATAAATAAAAAGGAGATTTAAAAATGCAAAACATATTAGAAGGACTAAATGATAAACAATATGAAGCAGTAATAAATACAGAAGGCCCAAGCCTTGTAATAGCAGGAGCTGGAAGCGGAAAAACCAAAGTATTAACACACAAAATATCATATTTAATAAATGAAAAAAACGTAAAACCGTGGAACATACTTGCAATAACATTTACAAATAAAGCCGCAAACGAAATGAAACAAAGAATAGAGAACTTAGTTGGAGGGCAAGCCACAAACGACATGTGGATAGGAACATTCCACTCTATTTGTGTTAGAATATTAAGAAAATTTATAGATAGAATAGGGTTTGACTCATCATTTATAATATTTGATGCATCAGACCAAAAATCATTAGTAAAGCAATGCTTAAAAGAATTAAATATAGATGACAAAATATTTACGGATAGAGGGGTTTTATCAGAAATAAGCAATGCAAAAAACGAAATGTTAACACCAGTGCAATATACTGTAAAAGCAAATGGAGAATATAGAAAAGAAACTATTGCAAAAGTATATAGTTTATATCAATCAAAACTAAAACAAAATAATAGTATAGACTTTGACGATATTATAAATTATACAATCCAGATATTAACAGAAAATCCAGACATACTAGAATATTATTCAGAAAAATTTAGATATGTTTTAGTAGATGAATACCAAGATACAAACAAAGCACAATTTACTTTAATTACACTATTATCTGCAAAACATGGAAACATTACAGTAGTAGGGGATAATGACCAGGGAATTTACTCATTTAGAGGAGCAGACATATCAAATATTTTAAACTTTGAAAAAGACTTTCCAGGAACAAAAATAATAAAATTAGAGCAAAATTATAGGTCAACAAAACCAATATTAGATGCTGCAAATGCAGTAATTAAGCATAATCCAAAAAAATACGAAAAAAACTTATGGACAGAAAATAAAGAAGGAAATATGCCAAAATTACATGTGGCAAAAAACGAATATGATGAAGCAAGCTATATAGTAGAACAAATAGAACATTTAAGGAGAGAAGAATATTTTAAATATTCAGATTTCACAATACTTTATAGAACAAATGCACAATCAAGAGCAATAGAAGATATTTTAAGAAGAGAAAATATTGCTTATAGAATTATAGGAGGACAAAAATTCTATGAAAGAAAAGAAATAAAAGATACAATTAGTTATTTGAGATTAATTCAAAACCCAGCAGATAACCTAAGCTTGCAAAGAATTATAAATGAGCCTAAAAGAGGAATAGGAAAAACAAGCTTAGAAAAAATAGAAGAAATAGCAAATACAAATGGAATATCAATGTATGAAGTTATAAAAAAAGCTGAAACATTTGGATTAAATAAAGTATTCTTAAATTCAAGAGAGTTTGTAAATATAATAGAAGAAATGCATGCAAAAAAAGATGATATGCTAATTTCTGAACTTATAAAAGAAACACTAAATAAAACAGGATACACAAAAGCACTAGAACTAGAAAACACAGCACAAGCAGAAGCAAGAATAGAAAACATTGAAGAATTTTTAACAGTTGCAATGGAATTCGAAAAAGAAATGTCTGAAAATTCTTTAGCAGAATTCTTAGAGAGTATTACACTTACAAGTGATGTAGATGGAATGGATGAAAACGAAGATTCTGTAACACTTATGACACTTCATAGTGCAAAAGGGCTAGAATTCCCAGTAGTATTCTTAGTTGGAATGGAGGAAGGGTTATTCCCAAGCTACAGGTCAATAGGAGAAGAAAAAGAACTACAAGAAGAAAGAAGACTTGCATATGTTGGAATAACAAGAGCTAAACAGTATTTATATTTAACATGCGCAAAACAAAGAACCATATTTGGTTCAACAACATGCAATAAAATATCAAGATTTGTAGGAGAGATTCCAAAAGAATTGCTAGACGGAGATATTGATGAAACAAAATCACATTTAGAGACTGAAGATAATTATGGAGTACAATGGAAATACGGAAAAAGTACTCCTACTTGGGGCAATATGTCTTACATAAGTGAGAAAAAACAACCTACATATCAATTTAAAACAGCAGAAAGTTTCTTAAAAACAGTAGCTGCAAAACAAGATATAGATGTAGACCTATCAAAATATAAAATGGGGCAAACAGTATTCCATAAAAAATTTGGTGAGGGAATAATAAACGAAATAGAGCAAGAAGAAAACGATTTAAAATTAGATATAATATTTGAAAAAGTTGGACATAAACGCTTAATGGCAAAATACGCAAACCTAGAAATAAGGTAAATTGTAATTTGCTTTCATATTCCAATTCGCCATAGATACAATATATTTGTTTTTTTACACCTTGTGTGTCGCAACCTCCAATTGTATTGGT
>USOV01000011.1 GCA_900556455.1 uncultured Clostridium sp.
ACTCTGGCATTTCGGCGGTTCGAATCCTCCCACCCCAGCCAATAACGAATCTGTTCAAACTACAGATACAAAAATCAATCAGTAAAATGGTTGATTTTTTTATTTAAATATTGACAAAGTAGACATAAAGTGGTAATATTGAATAGCAAATTTGTTTTGCAAAAAAAAATAGCATTGTAATGCTAGGAGGTATCATTATGAGCAAATGGGACGGAAGATATGAGACATCGCGTGAGGGACAACAATCTCTTGAAGATGACATCCTGGATGCTGGCAAAGGTAAATATACCTATGAAACCAGCAATGGAGGAACGGTCAGGCAGACATCCACTCGAATCGATGTATACGGCCCGAGTGGCTCGAATAAGGGCCATTCTCATGACTGGTACAACGGGAACACTAATGAACACGGTCATCACGACTAGTTCTTAGACAAAAGGAGCAACCAAATGGTTGCTCCTTTTGTATGTAAAAAATCTTTTATAGAGCTATTTTGTAAGGTTTTATCTTAAATAAGCATTAATAGAGAATATTACATTTTTGTTACATTTATTGTATTAAAAATATAGTTATGTTATTATTTTAATGAGGAATAATGCAAAAAATGAAATTTATTAGATAAAAGATTCAAATATGGAGAGGTGAAATATTTTGGAACATAATATAGACACAAATAACATTAAAGGAAGATTTAAAACAAAGACAGGAAAAACATATATATTTCTCAAAGATGGAGGATTACTAGAAGATTTAAACGGAAATATAACAAAGGTAGATTTAAGCATAAAGGAAAATATAAAAAGAATAAAAGAAGATATAGGAAAAGGGTACACAGATATTGTGAAATAATTAATAAAGAAGGAAAGTAGTTATGAAAAAAGAATATTTTGACCAAGAAGCATACGATTATATAGAAAGTGAAATTAATAAAACCAAAATAAATTCTATATTTAAACCGATTCTTATAGATATAATATTAAGAAGAAGGTACGAATATCAGTTAGATGATAAGTATTTTCATAGAGATGTAAAAAGTTTTATAGGAAATGTAAGAGATATATATTTAGAAAATTTACCAGATAATATATTTGGGCAATTTCACCATCAAAAAAAGTGCATAAGAATCAACAAAAAAAAGTTTGAAAAGAATGTGCATGATGAACAAGGTGTAGAAGTTCTACTAGAAGTAATATGTCATGAATGTGTACATGCTATGAATAGTGATGAAGAAATAATAGATAGAACTTTTGATGAAAATAATCAGATACTTGATAATACTGGAATACGTGAGATTTTCGTTGAAAAAGAAGCAGATAGAATGGTTTGCAATAGAGAAGCAGAGGAGGCTTTTAACTATCATAATAAGACAAATGCTTACATATATACAACTGCGTATGTAAATGCTATTGCTGCAGCATTTGGTGTTAAAGAAAAAGATTTATTATCGGCAGCTACTAAAGGAAACCCAGAACTATTTGAATTATTAAATTCAAATATAAAATCTAAAGATTTTTCAAAAGATATTTTTGAACAAATATGCTTCAATCTTAATCTTGCTCATATAGACTTTTATAAAGGTGATGAAAGTTTTTTACAAAATCTTGATGAAGTGGATTGGGAGAACCTTTGGGATTCACTAAACTTTATGTATAGAGATATGGAACAAATTTTAGAATATAGAATACAAAATTTAGAGTGGGATAACCCAGAAGATTTACAAAAAAAACTGGAAGATATAAAATTATCTCAAAATGCAGTTTCTAAGGTAATGGAAAGTCCTATAATAAGAACTTTAGCAAAAGTAAAAGAAAAAGAATTAGTGGCAATGCATGATAAAACAAAGGTATATGCTAAAGTTATGAGTATAGAAGAGATTATTAAAAGACAAGGTAAGGATTCAAATGAATTAATTAGTTTTGTTCAGAAAGCTGAAAGTGTAGATGGAATTTTAGAATTTATGAAAGAAAATGGAATGGAAATAAATCCTACAAATGTAGCTTTAATGCCTGAATTTGAACTAAGTGAACAGAAAAAAGATGAATGGACTAAAGAATTTTGCCTAGATGGTGAAGAATGGGATAATACAGAACTGATAAATTATATGATAGCAAACAAAGAAGAAATTATGAATGCAAGGAGAAGGGAAAGTTTTACTGATAAAATTAAAAGAGGTATAATGAAAATATATAAATTTTATGACAAAATTTTTTCATTTCCAAACTGGTATTCTAAGAAAGAGCCACTATTATTAGGTGAACGGAAAGAAAGGAAAAGTGGAAGAAGCAAAATCATGGGATTTGTCTAATTGGGGATTAAATAAAGAGAATATCCAACAGAGTCAAGAGGCAATATCAAAACAACATGCCACATTAAGCAACGATACAATTGAAAACCAAACACAAAAAGGTGTTACTACAAAAGATGATAATGATAAAGAGTATTACTAATAAGGAGATATGCAAAATAAATTCATAAAATTAATTGCAAAAAATGTAGGGGTCGCATCACAGAGCGACTCCTAAATTATGTCAAAGTGATTTCCTTCTTATTTAAGTAAGCAAGAGAGCCTGAATCTGTTTTAAAATTGAAAATCAATTTATAAGCACAAAGCTCCTGAGTAAATTTATTAAATCTTTTATTAATCTCATTTTTTCCATATTTACCGGTCACCAATAATAGGAAGCCCAATATGTGCTAAATGAGCACGTATCTGATGTGTTTTACCAGTATGAAGTTCAACTTCTAGTATACTTGTGTTTTGCTTAGCATCTGTTTTTAAAACTTTGTAAGATGTAATAATTTTTACACTACCAGTTTTAGGTTTATCATAAATATAAACCATTGATTTTTTATTGTCTTTAAAAAGGTATGCTTCTAATGTGGCAGATGTCTTTTTAGGTATACCATAAACTTTACATTTATAAAATTTGCTAATTTCTTTATTTTTAAATTTCTCAAGTAAGATATTTAAACTCTCTTCATTTTTAGCAAATAAAACAAGACCAGAGGTATTTCTATCTAGCCTATGGCAAGGAAATACAGGAGCTTGTATTTGCTGTTTAAGTATTGTAGTCAAAGTTTCAGAAGAAGAATTTTCGTCTACAGCTTCAATACCAGAAGGTTTATTAACTACAATAATATTATCATCTTCAAAAACAACATCCAAAATTACTGTTTTAAAAAGGTAATTATCTGTAATATAAACTGTAACATTATCACCAGAATTTAAAATAACATTATCTTTAACTCTAATATCATTTACTAAAATATCCTTTTTACGAAGGGCTTTATAAATAGTATTTATAGATAACCCATTAAAATTATCTAGTAGAAAGTTAGTTAATTTTTTATTATTATATTTTTTATCAACAATTAATTTTCTCATGTAGATATTATACAACAAAAAAATATAATAGGCAATTTTTCTTGACAAAAAACAATTGCAAAAAAATCCATATATGATATAATAACTTTAAATTTTTAAAGAAAAGAAGTGAGTTATAAATGGCAGTTATTTTAGATGGAAAGGCTATTTCTAAAAAGGTTAGAGAAGAATTAAAAATAAAGGCAGAAGAATTAAAACAAAAAAATATTGTTCCTAAACTTGCAGTTATTATGGTTGGAGATGATCCAAGCTCTAAAATTTATGTAAGAAATAAAAGTAAAGCATGTGAAGAAGTTGGGATTGAATTTGAAGAATATTTATTAGGTGAAAATATAAAAAATGAAGAACTCTTGAATTTAATTGAAGAATTAAATAATAGGGAAGATATACATGGAATTTTACTTCAAAGCCCTATTCCAAAACATTTAGATATAAATTTAGCTTTTAGAACAATAAAACCAGAAAAAGATGTAGATGGATTTCATCCTGTAAATATTGGGAAATTGAGCTTAAATCAAGAGTGCTTTGTGTCTTGTACACCTTTTGGAATAATGAGAATGCTTGCAGAATATAACATAGATATAGAGGGAAAACATGCTGTTATAATAGGTAGAAGCAATATTGTAGGTAAGCCTATGATACAATGCATGTTAAATAAACATGCAACAGTCACAGTCTGCCATTCTAAAACAAAAAATCTATCTGAAATAACAAAACAAGCAGATATATTAGTTGCAGCTATTGGAAAACCAAAATTTATAACAGAAGATATGGTAAAAGATGGAGCAGTAGTTATTGATGTTGGAATAAACAGAAATGAAGAAGGCAAAGTATGTGGTGATGTGGATTTTGAAAATGTATCTAAAAAAGCATCATATATTACTCCAGTGCCAGGAGGCGTTGGACCAATGACAATTGCAATGCTTATGAATAACATTATTAAGGCAGCAAAAAAATAGGGCAAATTTTAAAGTGGGGGCAGAAAGGAAAAATATGCACAATAAAAAATATTGGATATGGCTATCAAGAATAGACATAAGCCCCGAAAAAGTAAAACAATGTTTAGAAGAACATACACCTGAGGACATATGGAACTTAAAAGAAAAAACAAAAAGATTTTTTACAAAAGAAGAAATAAATAAAATAAAAGATATAAATTATAGAAGAAATTTAGAATTACAAGAACAATACTTACTAAAGCACAAAATAAAACTAATCACAATAAAAGAATATCCAGAAAAGCTAAAACAAATCAATAACCCACCTGTTTGTTTATATGTACTAGGTAACAAACAGATACTAGGACAAAAAAGTATTGCCATAGTGGGAAGCAGAGATTGTTCTGAATACGGAAAAACAATGGCACAAGCTTTTTCATATTTGTTGGCAAAAAATAATATAACAGTTATTAGTGGATTAGCAAAAGGAATAGATAGTTTTGCACATATTGGAACATTACAAGCAAATGGAAGAACAATTGCTGTAATTGGAACTGGGATAGATTTGGTATATCCAAAGGAAAATAAGGATTTAATGGATCAAATAATAAAAAAAGGTGGGACAATTATTTCTGAATATCCTCTTGGAACGAAACCAGATAAACAAAACTTTCCAAGAAGAAATAGAATAATAGCTGGATTAGCAGATGGTGTTTTAGTAATTGAAGCAAGAGAAAAAAGTGGTGCATTAATAACAGTGGACTATGCATTAGAACAGGGGAAAAATATATATGTTGTACCACGGAAACATTACAAATAAAACATCAAAACGGAAGCAATGAATTGCTAAAAGAAGGCGCAAAGATTACAACAAATATACAGGATATAATGGAAGATTTGTCTTGAATTTTAGAAATATATATAATATAATATACAAGATAGAAAAGGAGGTAGTCTCTTTATGAATAAAAAAGAAAAGGCAAAAGTATATAAGAAAAAAGATAAAAAAGAAAAAAAGGACAAGAAAAAAAATAGTAAAGCAAGAAAAATAATAAAAAGAATATTACTAGTTTTATTATTTGTGGTTCTTATCTTTGCAGGAATTTTGGTAGGAAAAGTATATAGCATAATGAAAAATGCAAAATTAGACATGTCAAAACTAGTAATCAAATATGAAAATTCTGTGGCAAAAGATATAAATGGAGAGACAATAGCAGTATTTAGTGGAGATGAAAACAGAAAAATTGTTACACTTTCAGAGATGGCTCCATATCTTCCAAAGGCATTTATTGCAATAGAAGATGAAAGATTTGAAGAACATAGTGGTGTAGATGTAAAAAGAACAGTAGCTGCAACTGTAAAATGGGGATTAAGTAAGGTAGGAGTAGGTTCTGCAAGCTACGGAGGAAGTACTATTACACAACAATTAGTTAAAAACTTAACTAAAGAAGATGAAAGAAGCTCTACTAGAAAAATTAAAGAAATGGCAAGAGCACATTACATAGAACAAGAACTTTCAAAAGACCAGATATTAGAGTTATACTTAAATCTAATATTCTTAGGTGGAAAAACTTATGGTGTAGAAGTTGCATCAAATTACTATTTTAGTAAATCAGCTATTGATTTAAGCTTAGCAGAAAGTGCATATTTAGCAGGAATAAACAACTCACCAAATAGTTATAATCCTTTTGTAGACGAAGAAGCAAAAGCTGATAGAATGAATTTGATAAATAGAAGAGTAAAAACAGTTCTTGCAAAAATGTTAGAATTAGGAAAAATAAAACAAGAAGAGTATGATGCAGCAATAACAGAAGTAGACAATGGATTAGCATTTAATGAAGGAAGAATAGTTTCAAATGTATACTCATACCATACAGATGCAGCGGTTGAACAAGTAATCAAAGATTTAATGGAATTACATCCAGACTGGAGTAGAGAATATACAAGCTTATATGTAAAAAGTAGTGGACTTACAATTTATACAACTCAAAATACTGCAATACAAAATGTAATGGAAGAAGAATTTGCTAAGACTAAATATCAGGTTACTTCTAAAAAGACTAAAGATGACGATGGAAACTATGTACACTCACAATCTGCAATGGCTATAATAGACCATACAACAGGCTATGTTGTAGGAACAGTTGGAGGACTAGGGGAAAAAACCACATCATTTGGATTAAATAGAGCAACACAGAGCCCTAGACAAACAGGGTCATCAATGAAACCACTTGCAGTTCTTGTACCAGGAATAGATACTGGAACTATAACAGCAGCAACAGTATATGATGATGTACCAACAACTTTTGGCGGAGGTACATACCCAGTTAAAAATTATAGCCATATTTATAGTGGATTGCAAACAATTAGATATGCAATTGAAACTTCTAGAAATGTACCAATGGTTAAGGCTTTACAAGAAATAGGAGTAGGAACATCAATTGAATACCTTAAAAAAATGGGAATATCAACAATTGATGATGAAAAGGATAGTTACCTGGGATTGGCTTTAGGAGGATTAACAAATGGAATAACTCCACTTGAAATGGCAGCAGCATATGCTACTATTGCAAATGATGGGGTATATATAGAACCAACTTTCTATACAAAGGTAGTGGATTCAGAAGGAAATACTATATTAGAAACAAAACAAGAGTCAAGAACAGTAATGTCTAAATCAGCAGCATATGTTATAAAAGAAATACTTACACAGCCAGTAAAATCAGGAACAGCAACAAATTGTAGAATATCAGGAATGAGTGTATCTGCAAAAACAGGTACTTCAAATGATGATTTTGATAGATGGCTTTGTGGATTTACTCCATATTATACAGCAGGATGCTGGTATGGCTTCGACATAAATGAAGATGTAGATTACTACTTAAGTGGAAACCCAGCAGGTTCTTTATGGGCTGCAACTATGCAAACTATCCATAAAGGTTTAGCATCAAAATATTTTTCAGATTCAAGACCAGATGGAATAGTAACTGCAACAGTTTGTAAGGTTTCGGGCTTAATTCCTACAGAAGAGTGTAAAAATGACCCTAGAGGAGATCAAACATATACAGAATATTTTGTAAGAGGAACAGTACCAACTGAAACATGCAGTTGCCATGTAAAAGTAGCAATATGTAATGAAAGTGGATTAATTGCAAATGAATATTGCCCAGATGTAACAGAAAAAGTCTTTATAAAAAGACCAGATGTAGAAACAAATACATCTTGGAAAAAAGCAAAAGATGCAGACTATACACTAACAATAACTGAAAATTGTACAATACATGCTAAACCAGCAGAACCGGTAAAACCAGAAGAACCAGAAAAACCAGAAAAACCAGAAAAGCCGGGTGGAAATGAAATTGACAATAATATACCAGACGGAAACAATACTGTAGACGGAAACAATACTGTAGATGGAAATAACACAGTAGATAATAATACAGGGAATACCAATGTGGTAGATGGTAATAATACTGTTTCTAGAGAAAATGAGGTAGTGAATAACACAACTGAATAACAATTAGTGAAATTTAATTGAGAGTGTGTAGGGGCCACTACTTATGGGTAATCTAAAAATATGTAAACAAAACGGGGCACCTAGGACTGTGCCCCCTACAATCGTTTAAGGATTTAATTATGTAATAAAAAAAAGGAGAATAAATATGCCAAAAAGAGAACGATACATAAATTGGGACGAATACTTTATGGGAATAGCAATGCTTTCGGGAGAAAGAAGTAAAGACCCAAATTCACAAGTAGGAGCTTGTATAGTTAGCGAAGATAATAAAATTTTATCAATGGGATATAATGGATTCCCGATAGGATGCTCAGATGATAAAGTATCTTGGGAAAGAGAAGGAAAATTTGTAGATACTAAATATCCATATGTATGTCATGCAGAACTAAATGCAATATTAAATTATACAGGCACTTCACTTAAAGGAAGCAAAGTATATGTGACATTATTTCCATGTAATGAATGTGCAAAAGCAATAATACAAAGTGGAATAAAGGAAATAATATATATGAGCGATAAATATGCAGACTCAGACAGCACAAAAGTATCTAAAAAAATGTTTGACATGTGCAATGTAAAATATACTCAATATAAATTTACAGGTAAAAAAATAGAATTAAATTTGTAAAATGGAGGAAAAATGATTTTATTAGCTAAGGAAGAAGAAAAAGAATATAAAGAATTTTTGGAAGCTCATGATAGGTGTAACTTTCAACAATCACTAGAGTGGGGAAAGGTAAAAACAAGTTGGACGAATGAGGTAGTTCTTGCTAAAGACGAAAATGGCAAAATTATAGGAGCAATTAGCGTACTAATTAGAAAAATTCCTATATTTGGCAACTTCATGTATGTATCTAGAGGCCCAATATGTGATATACATGATGAAAAAGTTTTAAAAGAATTAACAGATGGATTAAAAGAACTTGCCAAAAAGTATAAAGCATTTACTCTAAGAATGGAACCAGATATAAAAAGCAGTGATGAAGAGTTTAAAAATATTGTAAAAAAACTAGGATTTAAAATAAATGACACTGGTAAAAATTTTAGTGATGGAGTACAACCAAGATATGTATTTAGATTAGATATAAAGGAAAAAACAGAAGAAGAAATATTTGCAGCATTTCACCAAAAAACAAGATATAACGTAAGACTTGCAACTAAAAAAGGAATAGAAATAAGAGAGGGTACAAGAGAAGATTTGAAAGACTTTCATAAAATTATGATGGTAACAGGAAAAAGAGATAATTTTATGATAAGACCACTTGAATATTTTGAAAAAATGTATGATTGTTTAGCACCAGAACACTTAAAATTAATGATGGCATATTATGAAGGAAAACCAGTATCTGGAATAATAGATATAATCTATGGAAACAAAGTGTGGTATTTATATGGAGCAAGCAGTAATGAACACAGAAATCTAATGCCAAACTATTTATTACAATGGGATATGATAAAATATTCAATTGAACATGGAAAAGACATGTATGACTTTAGAGGAGTAACAGGAATAGTAAATGAGAAAGACCCACATTATGGGTTATATAGATTTAAAAAAGGATTTAATGCAGAATTTACAGAATTTGTTGGTGAAGTATATATAAACTTTAAACCATTGAAATATAAATTATATAAATTTTCTGAAAAAATATATAAGAACCTAGCTGAAATAAAAACAAAAATGAAAGGGAAATAAATTGAACACATTAATAATAAATAAAAATGATTTAAGGCATAATATAGATACAATAAAAAAACAAATTGATAAAGAAAACTATACAATAATAGGAGTAGTAAAAGGAAATGGATATGGTCTAGGAATAAAAGAATATTCTCAATTTTTAATAGACAATGGAATAAACATGCTAGCAGTAGCTACAAATTCTGAAGCTGTAGAACTAAGAGAATACGATAAAAACATAGATATCTTAAATATGTCTTGTACATCAATAAAAGAAGAAATACAAGAATTAGTAGATAACAATATAATCATAACAATTGGGTCAAAAACAAGTGCAGAAATTGCAAATGAAATAGCAAAAACAGGTAAAACCCTAAGAACACATATAAAAATAGATACAGGCTTTGGCAGATATGGTTTTATATACCAAAATAAAGATGAAATTGTAAATACAATAAAAAATTTGCATCCAAATATAAAAGTAGAAGGCATATTTTCACATTTCTCACTTGCATATTATAGAAAGAGTGAATCGACTATAAACCAATATAATAACTTTTTAGATGTAATAAAAAGTCTTGAAGATGAAAATATAAATATAAAAATGAAACATATTTGTAATTCACCAGCATTTATAAACTTCCCAGAAATGAGGTTAAATGCTGCAAGAATTGGCTCAGCATTTTTAGGACGAGTAGATGTGCAGGAAAATCTAGGACTAAAAAAAATAGGAGAACTACAATCACAAGTTACAGAAGTAAATTTACTTCCTAAAAATTTTAATGTGGGATATTTAAATACGTATAAAACTAAAAATGAAACAAAAATAGCAATTGTACCTGTTGGGCATAAAGATGGATACAATATAACAATTAAAGAGGACATGCTAAGGACAGTAGACAAACTTAGAAATTTAAAACACGGACTAACAGGTTTATTCAAAAAACAAACATTGAAAATTACCATAAATGACAAAGAATATGATATAATAGGAAAAGTTGGTATGTACCATGTAACAGTAAATGTTACAGGAAGTAATGTAAAAGTACGGAGATATAGCAAAAATTAATGTCAGTCCATTATACGTAGATAGCAAAATGAGAAGGGAGTATATATAATGGAAACTAAAAAAATAGGCTTTTTTACAAGAATAAAAAAATCAATATTTAATTTTGAAGAATATGAAAAATTTATAGAAGAACCACTAAAAAAAGCATTTGGATATTTCTTTAAATTAATGCTTATATTTTCTTTACTTACTACAATTGCCTTAACTTACACAGTAAATACCAATGTGCAAAAAATAAAAACAGCAATTGAAACTGAATTTCCAAATTTTAAAGTGGAAAATAATACACTAAGTATAGAAGAACGAGAGACATTTGAATATTATTTTAAAGACTATGATTTTCAATTAATAATGAATGAAACAGAAGCAAACTATACAGAAAATGACTATGATAATTGCCTAATAATGCTAAAAGACAAAATGATTTTAAAATATGGTGGATATGTGGGAGAAATTGAGTATAATAATGTGGGCAATATTTCTAATCAAACAATAGTGAACTTTTTCGGAACAAATGAATGGAAAGCTTTATATTTGAATGTTTGCTTAGCAATATTCTTTTTGAACTTTGTCTTATATTCAATAATTATACTATTAGATGTAGTTACTTTATCTATTTTAGGCTTAATAATAAATATTCTTATAAGAACAAAATTCAAGTATCAAGATATACTAAAAATAGCAATATATGCAATGACATTACCAATTTTATTATATTTGTTATATATAATAGCAAATATTTTATTTGGAACAACAATAAAATTCTTCCAAATAGCATATAGTACAATTTCATATATTTATTTAATAACTGTAATGCTTATGATGAAGGCAGATGCTATTAAAAACACACAAGAACTACAGAGAATTTTAGAAGAGCAAAAAAAGGTAAAAGAAGAACTAGAAAGAGAAAAGCAAGAAGAAAAAGAAAGACAAGAGGAAAAAGAAAGACAAGAGGAAAAAGAAAGACAAGAGGAAAAAGAAAAGGAAGAAAAAGACGGAGAAGATAAAGAAGAAGATAAAGCTCCACAAGATCCACAACCAGATAATGGGTAATAGAAAGGAAGAATGCTATGAAAGATAAACCAAAAAATAATGATAAAATATATTATATAATATTAGCAATAGTTGCTATAAGCTGTATAATGATATGTTTTATGATAATAATGAACAACAAAAATAACGAAGAAAAAGACCTAGCATATACAGAACTTATAAAATTAATAGATAATCAAGAAGTAGAAAAAATAGAAATGACAGTAGGAAGTACTTCTATAAAAGTAACTTTAAAAGGTCAAACTGAAGAAGAGGCAAAAACAGCAATTGTGCCAAGTACACAAGCTTTTATAGAACTAATTCAAGAAAAAGTACAAGAAGGAAACAATATAGAATTAATACAAAAACCTGTAAATACATTTTTAAAAATAGGAGAGTCATTACTTAACTTTTTACCAACAATTTTAATATTAGTAATGTTTTTATTAATTATTCAAATGCAAGGACTGGGAGATAAAGGAAAGGTATATGATGCCGAAAGCCATAAGAATACAAATATTACATTTAAAGATGTAGCAGGCTTAGATGAAGAAAAAACAGAATTAATAGAAATAGTAGACTTCCTAAAAGAACCAAAAAAATTTCAGGAAATGGGTGCAAAAATACCAAAAGGAATACTTCTATATGGAAAACCAGGAACAGGAAAAACTTTAATTGCAAAAGCAATTGCTGGAGAAGCAGGAGTACCATTTATATCTATGAGTGGGTCTGAGTTCATAGAAATGTTTGCAGGACTTGGAGCATCAAGAGTTAGAAAACTTTTCGAAAAAGCTAAAAAAATATCTCCATGTATAGTTTTTATAGATGAAATAGATGCAATAGGTTCAAGAAGAACAAGTGGAAGCGGAGCAGAAACAGAAAATAACCAAACATTAAATCAACTTCTAGTAGAAATGGATGGATTTGAAACAGACCAAACTGTTATAGTTTTAGCTGCAACAAATAGACCAGAAATGTTAGACAAAGCATTATTAAGACCAGGAAGATTTGATAGACAAATTACAATAGCAGCACCTGACGCAAAAGGCAGAGAAGAAATACTAAAAATACATTCAGAAAACAAAAAATTATCACCAGAAATAGATTTAAAAGAAATTGCAACAGATACAGCAGGATTTACTGGTGCAGAACTTGCAAATGTATTAAACGAGGCTGCAATTATTGCAACAATAAAAATGCATAAAGAAATTACAATGGATGATTTAGAAGAAGCAGTAAAAAAAGTAACAGTAGGACTTGAAAAACATAGTAGAGTAATATCAGATAAAGATAAAAAATTAACAGCTTATCATGAAGCAGGACATGCTGTTGTTAGCAAATATCTACCAACACAATCAGATGTAAAAGAAGTATCTATAATACCAAGAGGAATTGCTGGTGGGTATACAATGTACAAAACAAATGAAGATAAATATTATATTTCAAAGACTGAAATGGAAGAAAAATTAATTGCATTACTTGGTGGAAGAGCAGCAGAAAAAATTGCAATAAATGATATTTCAACAGGAGCAAGTAATGATATAGAGGTTGCAACAGGAGTTGCAAAAGATATGGTTGTTAAATATGGAATGAGCGATATAATAGGACCAATAGATTTAACTGTTGAAGATAAAACAGAGATAAGTGCTTTGGGTGAAGATATTGATAATGTTGTTGGCATAGAAGTGAAGAAACTTATTGATGAAGCTTATAAAAAAGCACAAGAAATAATATTATCACACATGGATAAACTTCATGCAGTAGCAAGTGTTTTACTAGAAAAAGAAAAAATAACAGCAGAAGAATTCGAAGAAATATTTAAATAGGGGGGCATGAAATGGGAGAAAAAAAACGACCAATAACTAAATGGCTATACTGGTTCTTATTTGCAGTAGCAGTACTATGTGTTTATAAAACATTAGATAATTTCGAAGCAATAAGTGCATGGCTTAAAAATTTATTAGGAGTGTTAGCACCATTCCTAATTGGAATATTAATTTCTTATTTACTATATACACCATGTAGAAAAATAGAAAACCTATATTTACAATCAAAGAAACTTAAAAAAAGAGCAAGAACATTGTCTATTATTACAGTATATATTATGGTAGCTTTATTCTTGATAATTATTTTTAATGTGCTAGTACCAGTAGTTGCAAGCAGTGTAGTTGATTTAGTAAGCAATTTCCAGAATTACTACAATATTACAATGCAAAATCTTGAAACACTTCCAGAAAATTCTATACTTAAAAGCAACATAGTAGTAGAGTTATTTAATAATTTAAAAGAAATAGATTTTAGACAATTTTTAAATATGGAAAAAATTGCTGAATATGCAAAAGGAGCAATAAGTGTAGCTGGAAAAATAGTAGATTTCTTTGTTGCAATAATAGTATCTATTTATATACTAAGACAAAGAGGAGATATAATAGACTTTGGAAGAAAGCTTGTAAGAGCTATGGTTAAAAGGGATACATATTACAATATAGAAAAATACTTTAATAAAACAAATGAGGTATTTTTCGACTTCCTTGCAGGGCAATTGCTAGATGGAGTAGTGGTAGGAATTATTACATCAATTGCAATGTCAATTCTGGGGGTAAAATATGCAGTACTACTAGGCTTTATGATAGGACTATTTAATTTAATACCATATTTTGGCGCAATTGTAGCAGTAATTATTGCAGCAATAATTACTATTTTAACAGGTGGAATTACCAAAACTATTACAATGGTAATTGTAGTAACTATTTTACAACAAATAGATGCAAATATAATTAATCCGAAAATTATAAGCTCATCTTTAAAAGTAAGTCCATTACTTGTAATTTTCTCAATAACAGTAGGAGGAGCATATTTTGGAGTTTTAGGAATGTTTTTAGCAGTACCATTTTTTACAGTAATAAAAGTAATTATAACAGATTATGTAGATTATAAAAACAAATTAAAAGAAGTAGAATATGGAGATGAGGAAAAATGAATATTTGGCACGATATATCAGAAGAAAGAATAACTAAAGACAAGTTTGTATCAGTAATAGAAATATCAAAAGGATGTAAAAATAAATATGAATTAGACAAAGAAACAGGAATGTTAAAACTAGATAGAGTACTTTATACAGCAACACATTATCCTGCAAATTATGGATTTATTCCAAGAACATATGCAGATGATAATGACCCATTAGATGTACTTGTACTTTGCCAAGAGGATATAATCCCATTAACACTTGTAGATTGTTATCCAATAGGAGTATTAATTATGATTGATGGAGAGCAAAGGGATGAAAAAATTATTGCAATTGCAGAAAAAGATCCATTTTTAAATATGTATAAAGATGTAACAGAATTACCAGCACATATTTCAAGCGAAATAAAACATTTCTTTGAAGTATATAAGCAACTAGAAGGAAAGAAAACAGAAGTTGAAGAATTTTTAGGAAGAACAGAAGCAGAAAAGATTATAGAAAAATCAATAGAAAATTATAAAATAAAATTTAATAAATAAAAGGAGCATATTGTATGATAGAAAAAATCATAGTAACATTAGTCTCTTTTATACTATTCATTTATGTATTCTTCTTTAAAATGATAAAAAAGAATGATACTAATTATCTTATTATTCTAGGAATTGAAGCAACAGGAATTCTTATAAACTTTATACAAATTATTTTTGGAGTATTAAGAACAGGCTTTTTCAATGGAATTGTATACATATTTTCAATAATTATTCCAATTATTGTTTTCTTATTAGAATATAAGAACATAAATGTCTCAGAAATGTTATATGTTTGTGCAAGTAGAATTTGCTTGCTATTTGGAAATGCCAAAAAAGCTAAGGAATTATTAATTAATTTAAGTATAAAATATCCAAATAGTTATTTTGCCCATAAAATGCTTGCAGAAATATATGAGCAAGAAGGCGGAATGAGAAAATCAATAGATGAATATGTAAAGGTATTAGATATAAAAAGAAATGACTATAAATCTTATTATAGAATATCAATACTATTAAGAGATTTAGGAAGAAATAAAGAAGCAATACAAATGTTAGATAATTTATTAAAAGTAAAGCCCGAACATTGCCTTGCTTCAGAAATGCTAGCAGAATTGTTAATAGAGGCTGAAGACTATAAAAAGGCAATTAAAGTTATAAACAAAGCATTAAAAATACATGAAGATAAAGAAGAACTTATATATAATTTAGGAATTGCATATGTAAAAACGAATGAATTTAGTTTGGCAAAGAAATGCTTTGAAAAGGTGGTAAGCTTAAATAATCAGCATTATAATGCCTACTATAGGCTAGGACAAATTGCTCTTTTATATAGAGATTTCGATATGGCAGAGACTTACTTTTCAAATAGTACATATAATGAAAAAGAGGCAAAATCTTACTATGAATTAACAAAAATATATATGATGAAAAACCAAAAAGATAAAGCAGCATTAGCAGTTCAAAAAGCGATTGATGCAGATAGTAGCTTTTATAAAATAGCAAAAGAAGAGCCAATACTATTTCCAATAAAACAATTCATAAAAAAACCAGAACAAATCGTAGAAACAAAAAAACAAGAAGAAACAAAAAAAGAAAAAATGATAGAAGAATATTTAAACGACACATACAATTTAACCCAAATATTAAACAAACAAGAAGAAAGCAAAAAGCAATATGAATGGAATAAAAAAAGGAAATAATAATTAGACTAAATATAATCTCAGCCGTTTTGTATATTTTATAAAAAATTATACAAAAGGTAGGCTGAGAAGTAATATATAAATTATCATTTCATAGTCTTAATAGTTATAAGAAAGAATATAATTAACAAAGGAAGGATGATTTTTATGCCAGTATATCAAGCAATAATTTTAGGAATCGTACAGGGACTTACAGAATTTTTACCAATATCAAGTTCAGCCCATTTAAACTTATTTCCATGGGTGTTAGGATGGGGAGAAATGCCAACATCTTTTGATGTAGCATTACATATAGGAACACTATTTGCAATAGTAATATTTTTCTTTAAAGACTGGATAAAACTATTTATAGGTGGATATAAACAAGTTGTAAAAAAAGAAAAAACAACAGAAGGAAAAATATTTTGGTATTTAGTAATATCAACAATACCAGCAGGAATATTAAGTTTAGTGCTAGATAAAATCTCAAATAAACTTTTTGAAAATAATTTGAACTTAGAGATGGTAGTAATTGCAATAACACTAATTGTAATGGGAATAATATTATATATTGTTGACAAGAAAGCAAAATCAAAAACTAAATATGAAGATATTACATTAAAACAATCTGTTGCAATAGGAACATCACAAGCATTAGCAGCAGCATTCCCAGGAGTATCACGTTCAGGAATAACAATGACAGTAGCAAGAGCTTTAGGAATAGATAGAGAAAGTGCAGCAAAGTATTCATTCCTACTTGCAACACCAATAACTGCAGCAGCAGTGATATTTGACTTAAAAGATTTTGTATTTACAGACCTAAGCCTATGGCTAGGAATATTAGCAAGTTTCGTAGTTGGAATCATAATAATAAAATTCTTACTAGAATACTTGAAAAAAGGAAGCTTCAAAGTATTTGCAATATATAGAGTACTAATAGGAATAGCAGTAATACTATTGGCAGTGTTATAAAAAATAGACAACCTAAAAAGGTTGTCTATTTTGTTTTTGCGTCAAAGGAGAAGGCTTCAATAGAAATGACTATGTTTGAAAATGATTATTAACAATTTTTTTACAAATATTAAAAAAACTCTTTTAAAAATTCCCAAAATAATATACAATAAAACATAATGTAGTTTTAGGAGTAAGTATGAAGAAAAAATGGAGTTTTTACGAAGTAGAACAAGAAAAAATTAATGAAATTTCAAATAAATATAATATAACCAAACTTTTAGCACAAATATTAGTAAATAGAGGGATTACTGAAGAGAAGGAAATAAGAACATTTTTAGAGCCAACTAGAAATGATTTTTATGATCCATTTTTACTACCAGATATGGAAAAAGCAGTAGATAGAATTATAGAAGCAATAAACAACCAAGAAAAGGTTATGATATTTGGAGACTATGATGTGGACGGAATAACAAGTGTTACTGTCCTAAAAAAATTTTTAAAAGAAAGAGGGCTAGAAACAGGTTATTATATACCAAACAGACTAGAAGAAGGGTATGGATTAAACAAAGAAGCGGTTGAAAAAATTATAGAACAAGGTTATACACTAATAATTACAGTTGACTGTGGAATTTCTGGCATAGAAGAAATAGAAGAGTGTAATAAACTTGGAGTACAAACAATAGTTACAGACCATCACGAACAAGGAGAAAATATACCAAATGCTTATGCAGTAGTAGATGCAAAAAGAAAAGATAATAAATATCCATTTAGAGAACTTGCTGGTGTTGGTATTGTTTTCAAATTGATACAAGCAATATCTACTAAACTAAACCTAGAAGAAAAAGAATATTTGAAATACTTAGATATAGTAGCGGTCGGAACAATATCAGATATAGTTCCACTAATAAATGAAAATAGGGTAATAGCAAAATTAGGGCTAATGTTAATTAAAATGACTAAAAATATAGGACTAAGGGAGCTAATAATTGCATCAAATTATAAGCAAATCGATTCTAACACAATTTCTTTTGGAATAGCACCAAGAATAAATGCATGTGGAAGAATGGGACATCAAGAAGAAGCATTGAAATTATTTTTAACAGATAATATAGTAGAAGCAAAAGAAATAACAAATAAATTAAATAAATATAATTCAGAAAGACAGGAAAAAGAAGGCTATATTTTTAAACAAGCATTAGAAAAGTTGCAAACAGAAAATATTGAAAATAGAAACACTATTGTATTAGGAGGAGACAACTGGTACCATGGAGTAATTGGAATAGTTGCTTCAAAACTTACAGAAAGTTTCTTTAAACCTACAATACTTGTTTGTTTTGAAGGAGAAGATGGAAAAGGCTCAGGAAGAAGCATACCAAGTTTTGATTTACATGAAGCTCTAAGCTATTCAGGGAATTATTTAGAAAAATTTGGTGGACATGCAATGGCAGTGGGGCTAACTCTAAAAAAAGAAAATTTTGAAAGCTTTAAGGAAAAATTTGAGGAATTTGCAGAACAAAAAAATATAAAACAAATAATACCAACAATAAAAATAGATTGCGAAATTTCAAAAAATGATTTAAAATTAGAAACTGTAGAGGAACTAAAAAAATTAGAACCATTTGGAGAAAAAAACCAAAGACCATGTTTTGTATATAAAGGTTTAAAAATAAATTCAATAAGAGCATTATCAGAAGGAAAACACTTAAAATTAAGCCTAAGAGATGATAACCAGTTAATAGATGCAATAGGATTTAATTTAGGGCATTTAGCAGATGAATTCTTAATTGGTGACAAAGTTGATATTGTTGGAATATTAGAAATTAACGAATATAATGGAATAAAAAAGGTACAAATTAACCTAAAAGATATAATGAAGTCAATTTAAGTTATAGGGCGAGCCCTGTGTTCACCCATAAAATAATCCAAAATGAGGGGGCAAACAAAAATGCAAGAACAAGCAACAATTCAAGATATTATAAAAGAAATGAAATTAAATAATAAAAAATCAAACTCACATCTTATACAAAAAGCATATAATTATGCATTAAGTAATCATAAGGACCAAAAAAGGTTATCAGGAGAAGATTATATAATACATCCGCTTCAGGTGGCAAAAATATTAGCAGACCTAAAAATGGATGATGCAACAATATGTGCTGCACTTTTACATGATGTTGTTGAAGATACCCCTATAACAAATGAAGATATTGAACGAGAATTTGGAGAAGAAATTGCAGAAATGGTGGCAGGAGTTACAAAACTTGGTAAAATACAATATGTAACAGTTACAGAACAACAAGTTGAAAATTACAGAAAAATGTTCTTAGCAATGGGAAAAGATATAAGAGTAATTCTAATAAAACTTGCAGATAGACTTCATAATATGAGAACACTTTCGTATTTAAAAAGAGATAGACAAATAGCAAATGCAAAAGAAACAATGGAATTATATGCACCACTTGCAAATAGATTAGGTATTTATTCTTTAAAATGGGAACTTGAGGATTTAGCATTTAAATATTTACAACCAGAGGAATATAAGGAACTTATTTTAGGAATAGAAAAGAAAAGAGAAGAAAGACTAGAATTTATAGATAAAATCATGGACGAAATAAAACAGGCATTAAAAAAAGCAAAAATCACAGCAGAAATGACTGGAAGAGCAAAACATCTATATAGTATTTATAGAAAAATGCAAAGAGATAATATAACATTAGACCAAGTGTATGATTTATTTGCATTAAGAATAATAGTAAATTCTGTTAAAGACTGTTATGCAGCACTTGGGGTGGTACATGACCTTTATACTCCAATGCCTGGAAGATTTAAGGACTATATAGCTGTTCCAAAACCTAATATGTATCAATCAATCCATACAACCCTACTTGGACCTAAAGGAACACCATTTGAGGTACAAGTACGTACATGGGACATGCATCAAGTTGCAGAATTTGGTATCGCTGCACATTGGGCATATAAAGAAGCAAATAAAAACAAAAAATCAAATGTGGTAGTAACAGAGGATAAACTTGCATGGCTAAGAGAAACTCTAGAATGGCAAAAAGATATGCAAGACCCAGATGAATTTTTAAAGAATTTAAAAAGAGAATTATTTGAAGATGAAGTATATGTATTTACACCTAAAGGAGCAATAAAAAACTTGCCAAGAGATGCCACACCAATAGACTTTGCATACTCAATACACGCAGAAGTAGGCCACAAAATGGTTGGATGTAAAATAAACAGCAAAATGATGCCAATAGTTACTCCATTGAAAAATGGAGACATAGTAGAAATCATAACATCAGACACATCAAAAGGACCTAGCCGTGATTGGATAAAAATTGTAAAAAGTACAAGCGCTAAAAACAAAATTATACAATGGTTTAAAAAAGCAGAAAGAGAAGAAAACATTGCTAAAGGAAAAGACATACTAGACAAAGAAATTAAAAAAATTGGAATGTCTCATAGTGATTTATTCAAACCAGAATGGATACAAACAGTATTAAAACGCTACAACTATAATACACAAGATGATATGTTTGCAAGCATTGGATTTGGAGCAATATCACCAAATAAAATATTAACAAGACTATTAGAAGAATATAAAAAAGAACATGAAGAAGATACTATAGAAGAGAAAATTCAAGAACTAGTAGAAACAAAAGAAAAGGTACAAAAAACACCAACATCTGGTGTAATTGTAAAAGGAATTGACAACTGTTTAGTTAAATTTTCTAAATGTTGTAACCCAGTGCCAGGAGATGAAATAATAGGTTATATAACAAAAGGAAGAGGAGTTTCAATTCATAGAAGAGATTGCACAAATATTAATGATTTATTATCAGAAGAAGAAAGAATAATAGATGTAGAATGGTGTGACAAAGAGAAAAAAGAAAACTACAATGTAGATATAGAAATTCTATCAAATGATAGAACAGGTTTACTTGCTGATATTGTGAAAGAAATAACATCAAGAAAAATAAACATAATGGGAGTAAATACAAAAACAAATAAAGATAGAATAGCAACAATAGATATAACAATAGAAGTAAAAGACATAGAAGAACTAAACATAATAGTAAAAGCAATAAGAAAAGTAGATAGCGTATATGAAGTAAACCGTAAGAAATAAAGAAAGAAGGTAAAAAATGATACTCAAGAGAATAAAAGTAAATGCTGGTGGATTTATGGGAATAAACTGCTACATTATACAAGATGAAAGAACAAAAGAAACCATGGTGATAGACCCAGGAGGATCAATAGAAAAAATAGAAGAAATGCTAGACATAATAGATGGAAACTTAAAATATATACTGCTAACACATTGCCATGGAGATCATATGGGAGCCGCAGCTGAATTAAAAGAAAAATATGGAGGAAAAATATTAATCCATAGATTTGACCAAGAAGGCTTAAGAAACCCTAGCATAAATTTAAGTGCACATATAGGAATTGGAGAAGTAAGCCTAAAAGAAGATGCAAGGGTAGACGATGGAGATATTCTACATATTGGCGACCTACAATTTGAAGTAATTTACACACCAGGTCATACAATAGGAAGTATATCTTTATATTGCGAAGAAGAAAAAATGCTATTTTCAGGAGATACTTTATTTAGAGGCTCATGGGGAAGGACAGACTTACCAACAAGTAATTTTGAACAAATAATGTATTCTATAACAAATAAATTATTAGTATTACCAGAAGACACAATCGTGTATCCAGGACACGGAAAATCAACAATAATAAAAGAAGAAGAACCAATATATTTGGAACTTAAACCAAAAGACTTTAATTAGGAGGAAAAAATATGGTAGAAATATCCACATCAATTTTAGGAGTAGATAAAGAAAATTCAATAAAAACTTTTTATGATTTAGAAGTTGCAGGAACGGATTATTATCACATAGATGTAATGGATGGAAAGTTTGTTGAAAAAAACACAGAGGAAAAAATGTACACATTTACAAACGAGATAAAACAAATGTCAAATATTCCTTTAGATATACACTTTATGGTAGAAAACATAAAGGAAAATATAGACAGATATTTAACATTTAAACCACATATAATCACATTCCATTTAGAAGCATGTAAAGATAAAGAAGAGGTAAAAAAACATATAAAATATCTACAAGAAAATGGAGTAAAATGTGGTGTTTCAATAAAACCAAATACAGATGTAGAAGAAATAGTTGAGTTTTTACCATATTTACATTTGTGTTTAGTAATGACAGTGGAACCAGGAAAAGGTGGACAAAAACTAATACCAGAAACTGTAGATAAAGTAAGAACATTAAAAAAATATATAGAAGAAAATAAATTGGATACATATATTGAAGTAGATGGTGGAATAAACCTAGAAACAGTAAATTTGGTAAAAGAAGCGGGAGCAGATATAATTGTTGCAGGAAGTGCAATAATATCAGCAGAAAATTACAAAGATGTAATAAATGAATTGAAAAGATAAAAAAGAGGTTCCATTCTAAATGGAACCTTTTAAATATTGTTTTCTAATCTTTTTTTAACAAAACTTTATTGCAAACTCTTCCAATGCCAATTGACATAAATGCAAACATTACAAGTCCACCTAAAACAGGTATTTTAGAAACTAGGCATAAAGCTAAAGCAATTAAACCAGTTGTTAAATATAAATTGTATTTGTCTTTTAATAGCAATGCAATATCTAAAACAAATATTGGAATAGCCATAAATAGTAAGAATAAGTAAGTAAATATTAATGCAAAACTTAATGTTACACCAATTTGTAAAAGCATTAAAAGTATTGCAACAAATATTACTACTAAGAAACTAAGTAATCCAATACCTAATGAAATAAATACATTTTTTACAGTTATTTCATGAGTTGTATCTTTGTAATTTTTATTAATTAAGTTAAATACTAAAACAATAGCTAAAACATAAACAACAAATGCAATTAAATTTACAATAAAAGATTTAAAATTAAAGTCAGATTCGTTATCAATTTTTTCTATGTATTTAGAATAATTTACGTCACCTTTAACAATCTCATTTCCAATTTGCATTTCTTCTTCAGTAGAGTAAGCTAAATTTCCAGCAATTAAACAATCTACATTTTCATCATCTTTATACTCTACAAAATTTAATTTTTTAGAATTTATTTTAGCATCTCCGTCAATTTCGCCAGAAAAATTAAACTCATGAGCATCAGCTTCTAAATTTCCATATAATAAGAAATCTGAATTTGTTGTAACCATTTTTGATGAAATACAAGCATTTCTGTGTATTACAGAGCTTAAAGTAACATTTTCAGCACTTACATTTAAATCTTTAGAAATTGCACCATAATAATTCATAGTAAAGTCGGCAGATGTAGCATAAACACTATTTCCAACTCTACCATTTAAAAGAATTTCTGAACCAACTGCGAAAAGATTTCCATAAACAGAAGATGATTTCTGTATATCAATTTTTTTAGCTACGATATATAAATCCCCATTAATTTCTGAACCAGGTTCTAAAACAAATTCATTACAAACTATAAAAACATTTCCTCTTACAGTTGCATGAGAATTTATAGATTCAATAGAAGATGAACCGTCTTTTGAAATTGCATTTGAATATGTTACATTAGATTTTAAACGGGCAGTATCACAAACTACATATAAATTACCTTCAACATAAGCGGTATCTAACATTTCAAATTTACTAGCAGCAGTAAAAACATTTCCAGAAACTTCTGAATCTAAAGTATAGGTTTCATCACCACTATAAATGTCTGAATTCACTTTTAAAGTATCTAAATTTGTAGCAAAAACTGATGAAGTAAGTACAAAAAATAAAATAAAAAATAAAATAAGAATTTTACGTTTCAAAATAAAAACCTCCTTAAAAATTATATTAATAATATATAATTTAATGAAAAAAAAGTCAATAAAAAATCGATTTATTAGGGCAATTTTATTGTGTACTATATTACAAATAAAGCTTGCAAAAAAACAATAATTTTATTGTATAAAATTTTATGCTTATGATATAATTTAGAAAAATATGGGGGTAAAAATAATGGATGATTTTTTATTAATGGTGTGGATCTTATCATTAATTGGAACTAGCTTAGGAGGAATAAATTTATTTAGGGCAAAACGCAATAAAAAAACAAAATTTACAATAAAACAATCTAAAACATTACTTTGGGCATCTTTAATTGTTTTACTTGTAAATATTATTGTAACAGGGGTAACAGTTCCACCGTCAGAAAACACAAGTAATAATATAATAAATAATGTAGGGCAAGAGAATATTGCAGAAAATATAATAGAAAGTAATACAGCAAAAGATTTTGCAGAAATTAAAAAACAAGAACTTTCTAATATACCTACATATACAAGTGAGCCATATGTTGTCATAAATGGAAATATTCCATTTTTCAATGATGACGATTTAACAACTACTTCATATGAAAGTTATAGTGAACTAGATAGTTTAGGACGTTGTGGCGTTGCAGTATCAAACATTGGAAAAGACATAATGCCTACAGAAGAAAGAGGAGAAATAGGAAATATAAAACCAACTGGTTGGCATACGGTTAAATATAATGGAATTGATGGAAATTATTTATATAATAGATGCCATTTAATTGGTTATCAATTAACTGCAGAAAATGCAAATGAAAAAAATTTAATAACAGGAACTAGATACATGAATGTACAAGGGATGCTTCCTTTTGAAAACATGGTAGCAGAATATATAGAACAAACTAACAATCATGTGTTATATAGAGTAACACCAATATTTGAAGGAGATAATTTATTAGCATCAGGAGTGTTAATAGAGGCAAAATCTGTAGAAGATAAGGGGAAGGGAATACAATTTAATGTGTATTGTTATAATGTTCAACCAGGAATTGAAATAAATTATGCTACAGGAGAAAGCTCAGGACCTGAATATACAGGTTCTACAACCAATAATACAAATACTACAAGTAATTCTAACACTTCAAGTTCAACAAGTAATATTTCTAGTTCGACTAATGAAAATAGTTCAAGCAATTTAGGAACAGTAATAGAAACAAAACCAGAGGAAACAGCCACAAATAATAATGATATTACGGAAAGTTATGTATTAAATACAAATACAAAAAAATTTCATAAACCTAGCTGTAGTAGTGCTGCTAAAATTAGTAATAAAAATAGGCAAGACTACTATGGTAGCAGAAGTGATTTAATATCCCAAGGATATGAACCATGTAAAAATTGTAATCCATAATATTGGACGGATTGGTTTGACCACCTACACCCGAAACCACCTCATTTTTGTGAACAATTACGCAATAAATATCATAAAATATACTATACGTTAGAAAAAGGAGGAAAAAATTAATGTATAGAAATTATATGCAAAAGAGAGGCTGTAATTGTGGATGTAATAATAGTGAAAACAATGACTATATGCAAGAAGCATGTTCAGATGTTGTAAATTATAATAACATGTATGATGAATGTGCCTGTGGGTTTGATGAAGAATATAATTATTTTCCAGAAAATCCTATGTTTGGCCAAAGCTATGTTCCTATCCAAAGAATGGATAAAACATTTATTCCAAGTGTTGGACTAAAAATGGGAACAATATTTCCAGAATTAGTTAGCCCTTATATGCCGGGTCAAAGTCAGAGAGAAATAGAGTATATTAAAAATACAAATCAGATAAAAGAGGGGTGCAATGGCTAATGGAAGATAATGAAAGAAAAGATTGCTCATGTGGAGACAATAATATGGTTAGGAAAAATAGTAACATGGGAAGAGACAATTGTGAAAGAGAGCAAATGCTAATGCAAATTAGGAAACTAAACTTTGCAGTAATTGAATTAGGATTATACTTAAATACACACCCAGAGGACCAAAAGGCGTTGTGCTTACACAGGAAATATGCAAAAGAACTAAAAGAATTAATGGATAAATATCAAAAGGTTTATGGACCTCTTTCTATTTATTATCCATGTAATAAATGGAGATGGCTAGAGGAACCTTGGCCATGGGAAAGGGGGAACAATTAGAATATGTGGACTTATAACAAAGTATTAGAATATCCAATAAAAATAAAAAATAGAAATCCTAAACTTGCAGGAATGATAATATCTCAATATGGAGGACCAGATGGGGAATTAGGGGCATCTCTTAGATATTTAAGCCAACGTTTTGGAATGCCAGACCAAAAATCAAAAGCAATATTAAATGATATAGGTACTGAAGAATTGGCCCATTTGGAAATGGTTGGAACTCTAGTTCATCAATTAACAGATGGTTGTTCAGCAGAAGAAATGAAAAATGCAGGAGTGGGACCATATTATACAGACCATGGTTGGGGTGTATATCCACAAGCAGCAGCAGGATGGCCATGGAATGCAGCAACAATAGCTGTTAAAGGAGACCCAATAGCAGACCTTCAGGAAGATCTAGCAGCAGAACAAAAAGCAAGAGCAACTTATGAAAAGTTAATAGATTTATGTGCAGATGAAAAAGATGTAGTAGATGTATTAAGATTCTTAAGAGAAAGAGAAGTAGCTCATTTCCAAAGATTTGGAGAAGCATTAAGAGGGGTACAAGACAAGTTAGCAGAAAAGAAATTTTATATGGGTGACAATAATTGTTAATATAGAAAAAACAAAACAAGCATTGCTGTTTAGGCAGTGCTTGTTTTGCGTAATAGAAGGTTTTAGTAAAACATTATTTTACACATCATTAACATATATACATAACCTGTGAAATTTTTAAAATTTTATTGCAAATCAATTAAATATATTGTATAATAACAAACGTGATTAGCCGATGTGGCGGAACTGGCAGACGCACATGACTCAAAATCATGCG
>USOV01000012.1 GCA_900556455.1 uncultured Clostridium sp.
GTGTGTTTTTCTTGTTTTCTGTTCATTTTCTTCCTCCTCATTCGTTTTTTATTTTTGGTGGACGGGCTTAGAACCTGTCCCTTTTATTTTTCAATGTTCTTTTATACATATATTTTTCTTTTTAATGTATTTTTATTATATAGCAAAGTATCTTTTTGTCAAGCTCTTTTCTTCTAAAATTTGTAGTAGCTTTTGTTTCACATAATTTGTAATTTTTGTCTTTTTTCTGTAATTTTATTTATTGTTTGTAATTTGTTTGTCATATGTTTGTAATCTTTATGTATACCTTTGTAACTTCTTTGTCATACTAATAATATTCTTGTGTAAACTGTGGATAACTTTGTGAATAACTCATTTTATCGCATTTTTCTTTTTCTCATTATTCACATTTTGAACTCATGTTTTGTTTATATATTTTTTATTTCTTTTATTATCCAGAATTATGTGTACATTATTTTTTTAGTACAAACTATTTTTACACTTGATATACCTCTATTTTACTGTAAAAATAATTATTACAATTAATATTTGCATAATCATAATTAGTGGGAAACCTATGAAAAATCTGGGTTTTTGGGTCTTATGTCTGAATACATACATTCCTGCAATTCCACCTATTCCTCCACCTAATACTACTAGTGTTAATAAAGTTTTTTCTTGTATTCTCCATTTTCCTTTTTTGGCCTTGTATTTGTCTATTCCCATACTTAAAAATGTTACAATATTTATTATTAATAAATATATAATTATATTTTTTATTGTGAATATTTCTTCCATAGTTTTTTCTCCTTTATTTAATTTATAAATAGTATATTATTTCAAATAAGCATTGTCAAATTATTACTAACAATTTTTTTACTAGTATATTTGTTATCTTTTCGTAAAAAATAAAATAAAAAGGAGGTTATTATGGATAAAAATGTTGAAGCTTTAAAAGAGATTTGTAAGGGTGTAAAAATGGGAATGGATTCTATTTCTTATCTTCAAGAGAAAGTAGAAACTAATGAACTTTATGATTATTTAAAACATGAATATAGTATGTATAATAATATTTTAAAAAAAGTTGATTCTGCTTTTTCAAATTATAATGTAAAACCTAATGATTATAGTATAGGTCAAAAGGCTATGCTTTGGTCTGGTATTCAGGCAAACACAATAAAAGATACAAGTAATTCAAAAATTTCTGAGATTTTAATGCAAGGTACTAATATGGGAATTATTGAAGGTAGAAGGATTTTAAATGCTCATCAAGATTTGGATTCAAATGTTAAAAATTTAATAAATGATTTTGTAAGCTATCAAGAGCAAAGTGTGGAAAAGTTAAAAAACTTTTTATAATTTTTAATCTCCGCCAAATTTTAAATAATTTGGCGGAGGTTCTATTATTTTAAATATAATTTTGGGTCTACATATTCTCCATTTTTTATCATTTCAAAATGTAGATGTGGTTCGTCTGCTATTTCAAATACTGCAGAGTTTCCAACTGTTCCTATACTTTGTCCTTTCTCTACATTTTCATCTTCTGCTATAAATTCTGTTGTTAATAAGTTTGAATAGACAGTTTTAAATCCATCTTCATGTTCTATTATTACTGTTAAACCATATCTTGGGTCGTTTTTTATTGCAACTACTGTTCCTGCTTCTGCCGTTTTTACTACAGTTGTTCTGTCTGCCTTTATATCAAGCCCTTGGTGAACTGTCCATTCATCTAATGTTTCTGAAAATATTAGTTCATCCATTGCATATTCTCTTAAAATCTCGCCTTCTACTGGGTATGCAAAAGATAGTTCCTTTTTTACTTCTTTTACTGTTGGTATATTTTGTTCTTCTGCGTTTGTTTTTATAGTATTATCAATCACTTCCTCATTCTTGACTTCATTTTCTTCTACTTGGTTTTCTATTTCTTTTTGTACTTCTTCTATGGTTTTACTTATTGTACTTCCTGTTACTTGAACAGGATTTGCTGTATTTACTTCCTCATTTGGAACTAGCCCTATTATTTGCTCTGTTGATAACATGCTCTTTGAAATATCATTTAATTGTTTGTTATAAATGCTATATAATGTTATAATCATTATTGCTAAAAATATAGCAACTGCCCCTGTAATATATAAAAATTTATAACTTTTTCCTCTTGTTCTTTTTTCTCTTCTTCTCAAATGTATCTTCCTCCTTAAATTTATCTTTAGTAAAATTATTTCCATTTTTTATGTATTTATTCAAGAAATGTTTTGAATTTCGACTCCTGTGTAATAATGTTTTATTATTGTTTCATAGTCATTGCCAAGTTTTGCCATGCTATCTGCTCCTGTTTGGCTCATACCTACGCCATGCCCATAACCTAGCACTTCGAAAATCACATTATCTCCTTCAATCTTTACTGTAAAGTTAGCTGACCTTAATCCAAAAATAGTTCTTGTTTCAGTTCCAGTAATTTGTATGTTTCCAAATTTAATTGTTTTTACTCTTCCACTTTCTGTGTTTTCTAAAATTTGTATTTCATTTTCATTTTCAAAATTCATTTCTATATCAGAATGGTATTCTTGCAATTTTTGTATTACTTCATTTTTAGTTAATGTAACCTCTGAGTTATATTGTGAATATGCATCTTCTCCAACTGTTTCCACTGTTTGTAAATATGGGTAATTTGTTCCTCCCCATACATTGCTTGCAGTTTCTGTGGTTCCTCCACTATTAGAGTGGAAAAATGCATTTATTGGATTTCCTTCATATGTAATTATTTTTCCTTTTGTGTTTTCAACTGCAGATACAATTTTTTTCCAATTACTTTCACATTCTTCTTCATTCCATCTTGCAAATCTATTTTCTTTTGAAATCCATGCTTGGCAGCAACTTGCTAAATCGCATATATCTGCTCCTTCATGTTTACTTCCATTTATTATTTTATAAATTGTATATGTTCTTGCAACTAATGCCTGAGCTTTTAGTGCTTCTTCATGGAAACTTGCTGGCATTTCTGCTGCAACAACCCCATATAAATACTCGTCTATGTTTATTTCTTCTATCTCACCTATTTCTGTATGTAATAATTTTATTGTACTATATTGTTTATAGTCGTACTCATCCTCTTCTTTTTGTATTGCTGTGGTAATTTCTTGTGGATTATATTTTTTTGTGAATAATATTGGAAGCATAAAACAAATGAGTACAAAAGCTAAAATTAATATTATAATTTTTTTCATTTTTCTCCCTAAATCGCAATTTTCTTGCGCATTTCTAATAAAATCTTCTTCTCTATTCTTGAGACTTGCACTTGTGATATTCCGGAGGGCTTTTGCTACTTCTACTTGTGTTTTTTGTTTATAATATCTTAGTAATATTATTTCTTGTTCTCTCTTTTCTAATTCCTTTATTAGCTTTCTTACTGTTATTTTGTTTATTAGTTCTCCCATTTCATCTTTGTTATTGCTTATTTTTGATATTTTACTTTGTTTATCTTCTCCTTCATATAATTCTTCATCTATTGAATCTAATGGTCTACTTGCATCTAATGCCACTGCTACATCTTCTACACTTGTGCTTAATATTTTTGCAATTTCTGATATTTTTATGTCTTTACCATTTTTTGCTAAGTAGTCCCTTTGTATTTCTCGTATTTTTGCTCCCAATTCTTTTATACTTCTGCTTACCTTTATTGGTCCATCATCTCTTATAAATCTTTTTATTTCCCCCATTATATATGGTACTGCGAATGTTGATATTTTTACTTCAAATTTTGTATCAAATCGTTGTACTGCTTTTATTAGTCCTATACAGCCTATTTGGTATAATTCTTCTTTTGAATATCCTCTACCTAAAAATCTATTTACTATACTCCATACTAATCCTGAATTATTGGTTATTATTTTTTCCATTGCCTCTTCGGATTTTCTTTGTGCTTTAATAATATCTTCAGTATTCGTTTCGTACATGATTTCTCCTTTTGTTTAATTTTTGATAGTTTTTTTCATAAATACAGTTGTACCTTTCCCTACAGTTGATTCAACTTGCATTTCGTCCATAAAACTTTCCATTATGGTAAATCCCATTCCTGACCTTTCAAATTCTGGTTTTGTAGTGTATAAAGCTTCTTTTGCTCTTTCTATATCTTCTATTCCTTTTCCATTATCTATTACTTCTATTTCCACTACATTATGTATTATTCTTGCCTTTATTGTTACAATTCCTCTTGTGTTTTCATAACCATGTATTATTGAATTTGTAACCGCTTCTGATACAGCAGTTTTTATGTCTGAAATTTCTTCTATTGTAGGATCTAAAGTTGCTACAAAGCTTGCAACTGAAATCCTAGCAAATGCTTCATTATTAGGATTACTTATAAACTCTATTTTCATTTCATTGTCATAGTTTTTTTTCATTTGGTTTCCTCCTATTCTTCTACTATTGGTATTATTTTTAAAACACCCGACATTTCTAATACTTTTTTTATGCTAGGCTTAACATTTGTTATATTAAGAGTGCTCCCTACCATTTTTGCAGTTTTATACCTACCTAGTATCATTCCAATCCCTGCACTATCCATAAAGGAAACATTTTCAAAATCCATTAATACCTTTTTTGGGGTATGTTCCTGTATTTCAAAGTCTGCCTTACTTCTAATTTTTTCTGCCATGCAATGATCAATTTCTTCTGTCATTTCTAGCTTAAGTAATCTATTTTCTTTATCATATATAACATTCATTTTTCTTCCTCCTAACTTTTACTAATAGAGACAGTTATGTTTAGTAACTCTTTTGTTCAAAATATTGATACTAAACCATTAAGGTTACACAAAATAATTGCCAAACAGAACTGTCCCTATTGGCAATCTAATTATATTATTCTATTTTTTACATATTTTTCCTTTGATGAAAAATGGGAGGTTTTGACGAAAAAAACTAGACCTTCTAAAAGGTCTAGGGAATAATGAGTAGGTTTATACTCCTATAAGAAATAATTCATGAGTATCAATAATTTTTACTTCTTGCAATATGTTTTCTAGGTTTTCTCCTTCTTTTTTTACTACTAAATAATTGCTAGTATGCCCTTTCCAATAGTCTCCTTCTTGTTCTTCAAATAGGACATCTAGTTTTTTTCCTATTTGTGCTTTCAAAAATTCTTCTTCGTTTTTATTTGATAGTTCAATTAATTTCTGGCTTCTTTGCTCTTTTATATTTCCATCTATTTGGTCTGGCATTACTGCTGCTCTTGTTCCTTCTCTTGGTGAATATTTAAATATATGCATTTTTGTTAGTTTTATTTTTTCTAAAAATTTATATGTTTTTTCAAATTCTTTTTCCGTTTCTCCTGGGAATCCAACTATTATATCTGCTGTTAAAGCCACATCATCATATTTTTCTCTAAGTAAATTTACACTATTTTCAATTTGTTCTACAGTATATTTTCTATTCATTCTTTTTAAAGTTTCATTGCATCCGCTTTGAAGTGATAAATGGAAGTGATTACATATTTTATCTAGTTTAGATAATCTATTTACAAATTGTTCTGTTATAAGGTTTGGCTCTAGTGAACCTAGTCTAATTCTTTTTAACCCTTCTATTTTATTAATATCTTCTAATAAATCTATTAACTCATATTTTTCTTCAAAGTCTTTTCCATATGATGCAATATGTATTCCTGTAATTACAACTTCTTTTATTCCTTTTTTAGAAATTTGCTCTATTTCTTTTAATACACTTTCTTTTTTTCTACTTCTTATTCTGCCTCTTGCATATGGAATTAAACAATATGAGCAAAAATTGTTGCACCCGTCTTGCACTTTTATTGATGCTCTTGTTTTTTCTGTATATGTAATTGTTCCAAAGTCTAAGAATTCTTTTTGCTCATCTATATTTGTTACTTGTGCTTTTGTTTTATTTTTTCCATTATAGTATTCTTCTGCAATATTTACTATGTTATTTTTTTCATTATTGCCTAAAACTAAGTCTATTTCCTCTATTTCTGCCATTTGTTCCTTATGAGTTTGTGCATAACAACCGAACTGCCACAATTATTGCTTCTGGATTTATTTGCTTTGCTCTTCTTAGCATTTGTCTTGATTTTCTGTCTGCAATATTTGTTACAGTGCATGTGTTTATTATATATATGTCCGCTTTTCCCTCAAAATCTACAATATCATATCCCGCTTCTATAAATTTCTGGGTCATGGCATTTGTTTCGTATTGATTCACTTTACAACCGTAATGTGTAAAATGCAACTGTTTTTTTAGGCTCCATTTATTTACTCTCTTTTCTATTTGTTATTATATGGGCTAGGCTAAGGCCTTGCTCCTACAGCTTATATTTCTACTAATTTAAAATCTGTATAGTCACAACTTACTAATCTTATCTCTATTCCTTTGTATTCTCCGGTTAAATGCTTCTTTGTGAGCATCTGCGCCATGTATATGTCCATATATACATTTTTTCACATTATATTTTTTCATTGTTTCAATAAAATTCAATTCTAATTTATCAAAACTATTAAATGGTGGGTAATGCATGCATACTATTATTTCTTTGTCTTTTCCATATTGTTCTACACCATTTTTTAAAGACATTTCTAGTCTTAAGTTTTCTCTTTTTATTATTTTTTCTGGTTTTTCTTCTTGTTCTGACCAGCCTCTTGTTCCTACTATTATCTTGTTTTCGCAAAGATAACTGTTGTTATATATAAAATCTATATTTTCAAAGTTATTTTCTTTTAAGTATGCTCTCATTTTAGCAAGAGTTGTCCACCAGTAGTCATGGTTTCCTTTTAATAATATTTTTTTCCCAGGTAGACTATTTAGATATTCAAAGTCTTTATATGTATCTTTTAAGTACATTGCCCATGAAAAGTCTCCTGGCATTAATACTGTGTCATCTTCTTTTACTTTTTCTTGCCAATCCTTTTTTATTTTTTCTTCATGATTTGTCCAGTTTTCTCCAAATATGTTCATTGGTTTATTTTCACCAAATGATAAGTGTAAATCTGAAATTGCATATATAGACATATTATCCTCCAATTTTTAGGTTTGGTATTGCATTTAATTTTAAATCTGATGTTTTTCCTTCTATATAGTTATAGTATCCCGCTGATGCTATCATTGCTGCATTATCTGTACACAAACTTAATTCTGGGAAATATATTTCTAATTTTTCTTCTTTCCCTATTTTTTCAAATTGCTCCCTAATGTATGAGTTTGCTGATACTCCTCCTGCAAGTACCACTTTATTTATTTTTGTTTCCGTTTTCTTGTTTATTTGTTTTATTGCATTTATTGTATTATGGGTAAGCATCTCAGTTGCCACTTTTTCAAAACTAGCACAAAGGTCTGCCTTATTTATTTCTGGATTTTTGTGGTTTAAATTTATAACTGCTGTTTTTATTCCACTAAAACTAAAGTCTAAGTTTTCTATGTTTGCTTTTGGTAAATCAATGCAAGGCTTGCCTTCTTTTGCAAGCTTGTCTACTTTTGGTCCTCCTGGGTAACCCAATCCTACTACTCTTGCAACTTTATCAAAGGCTTCTCCAATTGCATCATCTCTTGTTTTTCCTATTATTTCAAAATCACAATAATTTTTAACATGTACTAAATGTGTATGGCCTCCTGAAATTATTAAACATAAAAATGGAGGTTTAAGATTTTCGTATGTTATATAGTTTGCTGCAATATGCCCTTCTATGTGGTTTACTCCTACTAATGGTTTATTTAATGCATATGCTAAACCTTTCGCATAAGATACTCCAACTAATAATGCTCCAACTAGTCCTGGTCCATATGTGCATGCTATCACATCTATATCTTTAAAGGTTTTACCAGCTTTTTTTAATGCTTCTTTTGTCACTTGGTTTATTACCTCTATGTGGCATCTTGATGCTATTTCTGGCACAACTCCACCATAAAGCGTATGTATGTCTATTTGTGAATTTATTATGTTTGATAGAACTTTTCTTCCATTTATTACTATTGATACTGATGTTTCATCACAGCTTGATTCTATCCCTAGTACTACTATTTCTTTCATTTTTACTCCTACATAAATATTGATACTATTTTAAATGCTAGCCAAGTTATTCCAGTAAAGACTCCTGAGAATATTGGTGCTAATAGGCTTGATAGTAAGCCTGTTACCCAAAGTAATACAAATGCTATGTAAAATATTCTTTCATTCCTATAAAACCATTGTTTTGCATTATATCCTAAGAAATTCATTAATACTTTTGAACCATCTAGTGGTGGCAATGGTATTAGGTTAAATACTCCTAAGCCTATATTTATTGTAATAATTTGTATCATTATAGTATATACAACTGAAAGTGCTTTTACACTTAAACCACTTAATACGTTTGTTGCAACAAATAAAACATAATATAATATTGAAAATATAAAAGCTAATACAAAGTTCATTATTGGTCCTGCAGCTGCAACTATTGCTTCTGCTTTTGATATAGAATATTTCCCATCAAAATTTCTAGAATCAATTTGAACCGGTTTTCCCCAACCAAATCCTGCAACTATAAGAAGAACTAAACCTATTGGGTCTATATGGCTTAGTGGATTTAGGTTAAGTCTCCCTTGTATTTTTGGAGTATCATCTCCGAAGTTTGTATGCTGCTAATGCATGTGCATATTCGTGAAATGTCATTGCAATTATTACACCAGGTAAAGATAATAGTGTTCCTAAAATGCCATCTGCACCTGATGAAACAATCCATGCAACTAACATTATTGCAATAATAACTATAATTGCTTTTTTATCAAAATTAAAATTAAACATATGTATCTCCTTATATAAACGTAATTCGAAGCTTTTCATTTATTTAAGCTAAAGGTTTCATTGTTGGGAAAAATAATATATCTCTAATAGATGCTGAATCTGTTAATAGCATTATTAATCTATCTAATCCTATTCCCATTCCTCCTGTTGGTGGAAGTCCTATTTCTAGTGCAGTTACGAAATCCTCGTCCATTCCTCCTGCTTCCTCATCACCTTTTTCTTTTGCTTCTTGTTGTTTTACAAATCTTTCATATTGATCTAGTGGGTCATTTAATTCTGAATATGCGTTTCCATACTCACGTCCACCAATGAATAGTTCAAATCTTTCAACTAAACTTGGATCAGATGGTTTTCTTTTTGTAAGTGGTGATACTTCTACTGGATAGTCTATAATAAATGTTGGTTGAATTAGAGTATCTTCAACATATTCTTCAAAGAACTCATTTATTACATGTCCTCTTGTTTGTTTTGTTTCTTCTAGCTCTATTCCTTTTTCTTTTGCTAAAGCTCTTGCTTCTTCATCAGTTTTTATTTCATTAAAGTCAATTCCTGTTACTTCTTTTATGCTATCTATCATTGATATTCTTTTCCAGCCTGGTGTTAAGTCTATATCTACACCTTGGTATGTTATTTTTGTTGTTCCTAGCACATTTTGTGCAATTGTTGATATTATTTTTTCAGCCATATTCATCATATCATTGTAGTCTTCATATGCTGCATAGAATTCTACGTTTGTAAATTCTGGATTATGTTTTATATCCATTCCTTCATTTCTGAAGTTTTTGCCTATTTCATATACTTTGTCAAATCCACCTACTATTAATCTTTTTAGGTTTAATTCTGGTGCTATTCTTAAGTACATATCCAAATTTAATGTGTTGTGGTGTGTTATAAATGGTCTTGCAGCATCACCTGTTGCTACTGTTGTAAGCATTGGTGTTTCTACCTCTAGGTAGCCTTCTTCCTCTAATATTCTTCTTAATTCTTTTATTATTTTACTTCTTTTTATAAATGTTTCTTTTACTTCTGGGTTTACTATTAAATCTAGATATCTTTGTCTATATCTTAGTTCTGTATCTTTCAAACCATGGAATTTTTCTGGTAATGGTCTTAAAGATTTTGTAAGTAATACCATTTCTTTTGCATGAACTGATATTTCTCCTGTTTTTGTTTTAAATACAAATCCTGTTATTCCCACAATGTCTCCAATATCATATGTTTTAAATGCTTTATAGCTTTCTTCTCCTAAATCATTTAAACTAACATAGCTTTGTATTTTTCCTTGCATATCTTGTATATGGCAAAAAGATGCTTTTCCCATAATTCTTTTAGCAATCATTCTTCCTGCTATTGTTACATCTTTTCCTTCTAATTCATCATAGTTTTCTCTTATTTGTTGACTATTATGTGTTCTATTATATTTTGTAATTTTGAAAGGATCTTTATCCTGTTTTCGTAATTCCTCCAATTTTTCTTTTCTTATTGCTACTAAGTGATTTTCATCTAACATTTGTTCGTTGTTATTGTTTTGTTCCATATTATCAATCTCCCTTCAATTCTATTGAATTATTATATAATAATTTTTGCAAAATGTAAACTACAAATTATAGATTTTTGTAAACTTTTATTGTTAAATCCCCTTTTTACATCTTTTTGTTTTAATTTATATTGCCTCTATTTCTTTCATGAAATTTTTATATTTTATATAAAACACATCTGTATCTTTTTTAGTTAATGAATTTGCAAGTTCATTTAATAGTACATATACTTTGTTTGTTTTTTCTGTTTTATCTTTTGTATAGTCTATATCACTCATTACTTCTGAATATGTTGTAATTGCTTGTGTTAAATTTTTGTTTATTTCTGTGTTCTCCATGTCATCAGCTAGTATATATGCATCTATTACATAGCTTTGTGTTTGTCTTATTTTTTGCATATTTTTATCTGCATCTATTTCTCTTAAAAATTCAGGTATACTTGAGTATAAATCTGCAAGTGCTGTTAAACTTTTTTGTTTATCTTCATTTTTTATTGCTACCATTGCTGTGTTTAGTTTATTACTAAAATTTAATATAGTATTGCTGTTTGCATTTAATGTATACAAATCTATTGTAATTATTGTCCAGCTTTCATTTAATAATTCTACATCATTTTTTATTGTAGTCCAGTCTATGTTATTTCTATCTTTGCTTAATTCTACATTCATTACCATATTTGTTGTGTTAATTTTATCATTACTACTTCCTTGTTCTGATTGTTGTCCTTTTTGCCCATTTGTACTGCCAGAATCTCCTTTGCTACTGCTTTCACCATTACTGTTTTCACCTTCTTCTGTTCCACTTGCTGTTTCAGTTGATTTTCCTGATTGACTCTGATTATTTTGCTTTTCTTCATCATTGAACTTCACTTGTTCAGATATAATAGAATAACTTTCAAAAGATATGTTATTTAATTTGTTTAACATATCTATGGTTTTCGCATTTACAAAATTTAATTCTGAAATTACTTTTGTTTTTAAATCTCCATCTTTGCCTTTTGAACAACCTGATAAGAAAACTGCTGCAAGAACTACAATAATTAACATTGCTATTTTTTTGTATTTTTTCAAAACAATCACCTATAAATATATTTCCCCAGAAAATACCTTTTATTCTTTTACATACATATTATTATTTTGCAAATAATAATTTAGATAGGAAATGTTTATAGCAAATAAGGAGATTTTTATGAGTGCTATTATTGATATATATAGTGAGCAATCCCATGAAATAAAAAAATTTGTAGATAAATTTTATGAAAATAATATTAATATTGAAAATGATTTACAATATGAAGCAGTTTTTGAAAACCCTGTAACTGCCTCTGATATGATTAGTGCTTTTATTGATAATAATGATAAATTTAATATTCATATGTGGCTTTGTTTAGATAAGGGTGTTTTTATTAATATTACTGAATTTAATGCAGATAAAATAATAAGGTATCTTTTTGAGAGATACCCTTATTAATTAATAATATTGTCATACGTATGGGCATGAAGCCCCTACATTATTCATTTACATCTTCTGATGCTTCTGTCTTTTCTTCTACAACATCTTCTACTTTTTTCTCTGGTACTTGTTCTGGTTTAACAACCTCAATAGCTTCTAGTTTATGTCCACATTTTGAACAAAAGGCTGCATCTTTTTCTATTTCTGCATAACATTCTGGGCATTGTCTTTTGTTATTTAGTTTTAATATTTCTCTTCTTGCTTCTTCAATTTCTTTAGATAAATTGTCTATTTTTTCACATTCTTCTTGTAGTTCTTCTTTTATAGATATGTTTTCCTCTCTTACATGTTTTTCATAAACTTTTTTGCCTATTTCTTCATATAAATCACTTATTTTGTTTTTACTTTCATTAATTTTTAGTTTTAGTTTTGTCTCCTTTGTTATTTTGCTTGTTGCTTCTGTTGTTTTCTTTCCAATTTCATTAAAAAATCCCATTTTCTTTCACCTCTAATTTATTATTTGCATAATCTATTTTTTTATTCTAGTCTTCGAATTTTGCTCCTCTTGTCATTAGTTTTGTAACTGCTTCTCTTGGTTCTAATTTTCCAAATAAAACATTATAAACTGAATTTACTATTGGCATTTCTACATTGTATTTTTTAGAAAGCTCATATGCTATTTTTATGTTGTCTATGCTTTCAATTACCATTCCTATTTCTTGTCTTGCTTCTTCTATAGTTTTTCCTTGACCGATTAAAATTCCTGCTCTTCTATTTCTACTATGATTACTCATACATGTAACTATTAAATCTCCTAATCCTGTCAAACCATAAATAGTTGATGCATCTCCACCCATTTTAATAGTCAATTTTGCCATTTCTGAAAGTCCTCTTGTAAGTAATGCTGCAAATGTATTATCTCCTAAGTTTAACCCTGTTGCCACTCCTGCACAAAATGCAATTATATTTTTTAATGCTCCTCCAAGTTCTGCACCTTTTATATCATAAGTTTTATATATTCTAAGTGTTTCACTCATAAATGTTTCTCTTATATCTTCTAATAAATTCTCGTCCTTTGATGCAGCAACTAATGCTGTTGGTATTCCTATTGAAACTTCTTCAGCATGGCTTGGGCCAGAAAGTCCTGCTACTTTTGAATTTGGTAGTTCTTCGCGCACCACCTCATCCAAAGAATATAGTGTTCCTTCTTCAAATCCTTTTGAGCATATAATTATTGCTTGGTCTGTAACATATTGTTCAAATTTTTTAATAGTTTCTCTTACAAATTTTGATGGCGTAACAATTAAAATCATTTCTGTTCCATCAATTGCTTCTTTAAAATCTGTTGTACAATATACTCCTTCTGGAACAACTGCCTGTGGTAAAAATTTGCATTTTCTCTCATTATTTATTAGGTCTGCTTCCGCCTGGGCAAATGACCACACTTTTACATTATGTCCTTTCTTAGCCAAGTGTATTGCAAGAGCTGTTCCCCAGCTTCCACTTCCTATTATTGATATATTTTTCATTGTTCTCTCCTTTCTTTAGTAATCTATATTATTTTTTTAAAGACAATTTATTCTCTTTTCCTTCTTTTATTCTTTTTATATTGCTTCTATGATTAAATACAACTAGTCCCGCAATTAGGAAACTAAATACTATTCCTACTAACCCAACATTTTCTTGTAGAAAAATTGTTAATACTGGGAATAAAATTGCTGCTGATATTGAACCTAGTGATACCATTTTGCTGAAAGCAATTATTAAAAGTCCAAATACTAAGCAAATTAATCCTATCTTCCAATTTAGCATTAGCAAGACTCCTATTGCTGTTGCAACTCCTTTTCCTCCTCTAAATTCAAAGAAAATTGGGAATGTATGTCCTAATATTACCATAAATCCTGCAATATATTTTAAAGTTGTAATATCCAATCCTTCCCACACATGTTTAGCCAAAATTGCTGCAAGTATTGCTGCAACACCTTTCAATATATCACATACTAGTGTAAGTAGTGCTACCTTTTTTCCAACTGTTCTTAGTACATTTGTTGTTCCGGCATTTTTACTTCCTTTTTCTCTTACATCAAATCCTGCAAATTTTCTACTAAATATTACTGCGAAATTAATACTTCCTATAACATATGCAACTATTGCAACTGTAATGTATGCTTCCATAACAAATACCTCCTATAAATCATTTTTTTCGCCTTTTTCTCTGGCAATTATTCTTATTGGTGTTCCTTCTAGTTCAAAATTACTTCTTATTTGATTTGATAAATATCTTTCATATGAGAAATGGAACAATTCTTTGCTATTTACAAATATTATAAATGTTGGTGGTTTAGAAGAACCCTGAGTAGCATAAAGAATTTTTAGTCTTCTTCCCTTATCTGTTGGTGGTTGTACTACTGCAATTGATTCATTTATAACCTGATTTAGTGTTGATGTTGATACTCTGAAGCTATTGTTTTTTGCAACTTTTTTGATTAATTCAAAAAGTTTATCTACTCTTTGCCCTGTTTTTGCTGATATGAATATAATTGGTGCATAGCTCAAATAGCTTAATTTATTATACACATCTTTCTTATATTTTTCTAATGTTCCTGTCTCTTTTTCAACTTCATCCCATTTGTTAATAACAATAATTATTCCCTTACCAGCCTCATGTGCTTCTCCTGCAATTTTTGCATCTTGGTCTGTAACACCTTCTACTGCATCTATCATAAGTAAGCAGACATCTGATCTTTCTACTGCAAGTAAAGTCCTCATTACACTAAATTTTTCTATACTGTCATTTACTTTGCTTTTTCTCCTAATTCCTGCTGTATCAATGAAATTGTATTTTCCTGTTTCATTTTCAAAATATGAATCTATTGCATCTCTAGTAGTTCCTGCCACATTGCTTACAATAACTCTATTTTCTCCTAGTATTTTATTAACTAATGATGATTTTCCCACATTTGGTTTTCCTATTATTGCTACATTAATTATTTCTTCATCTTCTTGGGTTTCATCATTTTCAGGAAAATGTCTATATATCTCATCTAATACATCCCCTATTCCTAAAGCATTTGTAGAAGATACTGGGATTGGAGCTCCTAGTCCTAAATTATAAAATTCATATATATCATCACTTGTTTTTCCAAAATTATCTGCTTTATTACATACTAGCACAATAGGTTTACCAGATTTTTTAAGAATCATAGCAATTTCTTCATCTGCTGCTGTAACACCTTGTTTTATATCTGTTATAAATACAATTACATCTGCCATATTTATTGCAATATTTGCTTGTTCTCTCATACCAAATAATATTTCATCTTTTGTTTCTGGCTCTATTCCCGCTGTATCTATAAGTGTAAAATCTCTTCCTCTCCAATTACTGTCTGCATATATTCTATCTCTTGTAACTCCTGGTGTATCTTCCACTATTGAAAGCCTTTTTCCTACTATATAATTGAAAAATGTTGATTTTCCTACATTTGGTTTTCCTATTATCGCCACCATTGGCTTTGCCATTTTTTTCACCTAACTTTCTTTTTGTATTTTATATCATTTCTGTGTTTTAGTCAATAAAAAAAGAGACTTTTTAATTTAAGCCTCTTTTTTTTCTATAATTTCTTTTCCATCATAATATCCACAGTTTGAACAAACTCTATGTGGCATTACTGGTTCATTACAGTGTTTGCATCTAGCAATACTTGGTTTTTCTAATTTCCATGTTGATCTTTTTAGGTGTGTTCTTTCTTTTGACCATCTTCTTTTTGGTTGTGCCATTTTTCTTTCCCTCCTTAATTCAAGCATAATATCTATGTTAATAATTTTTTACAATTTTGTCACTAAAATAGTATACTCGGAAATTTTAATTTTGTCAAGGGGTTATTAACAATTTTTACATCTTAGTCATATTATATATTGTAAGATTCTTATAGTCTTACAATATATTTTAAAGGATTGGTGTATATGGATCTAGATAAAGATATGTGTCCTGTTGTTAAAATTGATGGTTTTGCTGAAAAGGGAAAACAATTTGATTTAGACATTACAATTCCTGAAGATAATAGAAATGTTATTTATGGAGTTATCAAAGACTGCTACAAAGAACCTGTTGAAGATGCTGTTGTTAAATTAATTGAAATTGATTTTGACCATGACAAAAAAGAGAGAAAACCAGTTTCTCACACTTTTACTGATAAAGATGGAGAATTTGTTTTTGGACCTCTTTGCCCAGACAAAAAGTATGAAATTCAAATTTGGGTCGATCGAGTTAAACATGTTAAAGTTTGCGCTGAATGTGGTAGACATGGAAAATGTTTAAAAGGTACTAAATTAGAATGCAAAAAACATTTTTGTGATGATAAATGTGATAAACATGATGAGTGTAATGAGCCTTGCGATGACCACAAAGACGATTGCTGATAATTTTCTAAGAGAAGAATTTATTAAATTCTTCTCTTTTTTTTGACTTTTTTGTTTCTTTATTGTATAATTTATTTTATGATAAGGAGATGTAAATTATGTTTGGAAAAAGAGCTGATGGTAGAAGATTAAAGAAAATCAATCCTATTTTTCTTCTTATGCCTCACATTATGAAAAGAAGGAGTGATGCTCAGGTTTTCTATAGTCAAGAAATTCCTATTGCTCCTTTAGATGAGTATATTGCGAAAAAAGATGCAGAAGGTATTAAAATGTCTTATATGGCTATTATTTATGCTTCACTAGTTAGAATTATTGCAGAAAAGCCTTTAATTAATCGTTTTGTTATGAATGGGAAAATTTATGCTAGAAATAGTATTGATATTTCTCTTGTTATAAAAAAAGGAATGAGTGAAACTGCAGATGAAACACCATTGAAATTACATTTTGATGGTTCAGAAAATATATTTGATATTAGAAACCGTTTAGAACAAACTATTATTCAAAATAAAGAAGTTACTGCTGAGAATGATACTGACAAATTAGCTAAAACTCTATCTTTTGTTCCAAGTTGGTTAATAAAATTTATTGTTAATTTTTTAATGTTTTTGGACAGGCACGATTTATTGCCAAAGTTTATTATAGAAGCGAGTCCTTTCCATACTAGTGCTTTTCTTACAAATGTTGGTTCTTTAGGTATAGACTCAATTTACCACCATTTGTATGATTTTGGGACAACTGGTGTATTTTTAGCTATGGGGAAAAAGAAAAAAAGTCTAATAAATGTTGATGAAGCTCTTGCAGAGGAAAAAACCCTTTCTCTTCGTTGGGTTTTAGATGAGAGAATTTGTGATGGTTATTATTATGCAAATGCAGTAAAATTGTTTAATAAGTATATGAAAAGGCCAGAGCTTTTGGAAGCAAATATTGAACCTGTTAAAGATATAAAATAAAAAAAGAAGGAGATTCCTTCTTTTTTTATTTTACTTTCAAAATCCACTTCCATGGTGCTTATGAATTTATTAATTACAATAACATAAGTAACCCACCTATTACACTTAGCACAAACCCTACTATTTTTAGTCCTTTTACACCATCATTTTGGTCTCCAAAACTAAATACTTTTTTTGTTATTGGTCTTGCATCATATATTAATATTACTCCACACATTAAAATTATTGTTCCAATTATTTTTATAATTTCCATATTCCACATCCTTTGGCTATCCGCAATATGTGCAAAGTATTGCTTCTAATCCTACATTTATATCTATATTTCCTTGTTTATAATTATAATCTAAATCTATTAACTCTTGCAATATTTTTCTCAAATGTTTTTTACTAAAATATTCTACTTGCTGTCTATATTTATTTGCTAAAAATGTTTGATTTGGCTTTAGTTTTAATGCTTCTACAATATTTTTATTGTATTCTATTGCAAGCTTTGTTAAATATATTTTCTTAAAATGTCCATATAATGTTACTAATATTTTTTGTATTGGTTCTTTATTATATATCAGTTCATGTAATATTTCTAAAGCATTTGTTATGTTCTTTTTTCCTAAGCTATCTGTTAGGTCAAATATTACACTATCTAATTCTTTTACTGATAAAAGGCTTATTGCTTCTTTTGTTATTGTACCATTTTCCCCTGCATATTCTATAAGTTTACGTATTTCATTTATTAGGACTTGCATGCTTGTACCACAATTTTCAATAAACTCTTGCATAGTTCTATCATCTATCTTTACTTTATATGCATTGCAAATCGCTTTCAGCCTTACAGCAATTTGTGCTGGTTTTAGTTTTTCAAAATTACATACAATTCCATATTTTTCTATTGCTTTTGCAAGTATATTTCCAGCATCTATTTCCTCTTCTATAAATATTAATATTACTGCTTCATTTATTAGCTTAATATTTTCTTCTATAAAGGTTGCTATTTTACTTTGAAAACTATTGTCTGTTTTACTAGTTTTTCGTCCTCCTGTTTTACTTTTTTTGAACAACCCAGAATTTTTAACTACTATTAATTTTTTGTCATAGCCAAAACTTGGCATTTGTATTTCTGGTATTAGTGAGCTTATATTCGTTTCATCTATTTGTATGTAGTTTATCCCAAGTAGCATATCTCCAAATAGTTTTTTTATTTTTTTTACTGTAGTATCTAGGAGGTATTCTTCTTCTCCATATAACAGATATATACTATTTAATTTTTCTTGTTTTAGTTCTTGTTCTAGTTTTTCTGTTGTCATTTTTCCTCCATACTGATTTATGATAATAATTAGCTAAGTGCAGATCCTTTATATATTTTAAAAGCCATATATTATTCTAAAAATCTCAGCTACACTCCATGCCTGTGCCATTGTACCTTTTGGTAAGTTTGGTTTTTTAGAATCATATATTTCTGATATGCTTCCAATTGTTCCTCTTTCTAACAATTCTTTTTCAAATGTTATTTTTACATTTTCCCTAAATTCCTGTAATTTTTCTCTTAAGTTCTTCTTTTCTTGTTTATCCTTCGCATATTTTATCATATTTTTTATTGAGTTATAGTATAAGCCAAGAAGCCAAGGCCATGTTATTCCTTGATGATAGCTTGAATCTCTTTTAAATGGATCCCCCTCATATATGTCAATATACCCTTTTTCTCCTTTTGCCAATGTTTTTAAACCATATTTATTTAATAATTTCTTTTCTACAACTTCAATTACACTTTTTGCCATATCACTTTCTGGATTTACAACTGGATAACTTAAACTTAGTGCAAATAATTGGTTTGGTCTTACTTTACCATCTCCTAGCACATCATATAAGCAGTTTCTTTTACTATTATAAAACTTTTCCAAAAATGATTCTTGACATTTTTCTGCTAAGTTTAGGTATTCTTTCTGTTCTTTTTTATTTCCAAATTTTATACTAAGTTCAGCCATTATCATAAGTGCATTGTACCACAATGCATTTAACTCTACTGTTTTTCCATTTCTCGGTGTAAATGAGTGATTTCCATATTTTGCATCCATCCATGTATTTTGTGTGTTTGGAGTACCAGATGATATTAAAGAATCCTTATCTAAGAAAATATTATTATCATCTAAATTAATTCCCTTTTTATAGTTTTCAATTATAGATTTTAGTTGTGTATAAAAATGTTCTTCTATAAAATCATAATCTTTTGTATATTCTAAATATTTATGTATTTGTTCGAATAATAAAAGTGAGCTATCAGCACTATTATATAATGGTCTATTATCATAGCCAGAATGTCCATTTGGAACTAATCCAAATTTTATATCTCTTATCATGGTTAGAAGCACTTCTTTTGCTATTTTATACTGTTTTGTACATAGCAGTAATCCCTCAAAAGATATAAGTGAATCTCTTCCCCAATCTAAAAACCAAGGATAGCCTGCAATTATTGTATGATATCCAAAACTTGGTCTATATACTATAAAATTATCTATTGCAATCATAAAGTATTTTAACATTTCTCGCTCATGGCTTTGTTCTTTAGTTTCTTTTTCTACATCTATTTTTGGATTTAGAATCTCTGTTTCATGTACTAATTCATTTATTCTTATGATTTCTTTATTTATAATTTTTTTTATGTTTAATTCTTCAATATTTTCTTCTAATGAACAAATAAATCCAATTTCCTTCTCTGAATTTTCTGGTATCTGGATTTCAAATCTTCCTGGAACTGCTAAGTTTTCCTCTGGATAAAGCCCTCTTTTTTCTTCTTCTATATAAAACATATTTCTAAAAATATCATGTTCATGTTTAATATAGTTTCCATCTGTAGCATACATATAAACTGGGGTATTAGCATTTTTATCTATTTCTATTCTTACTTTTTTATTTTGTTTTTCTTGTTTTATCGTGTATTCATGGTTTGTGTTCATTGAATGGAAATCTCTAAAGGTTACTATTGGGGTAATTGTAAATTTTGCTAATGGTCCTTCATTATATATTTTATATAATACACAAACTGTGTTTTTTCCATATTCCATACATATTAATTTTTTTATTAATACATTTTCTACTTTATATGTAAAAATTGGTATATATTTTTTTTCAAATTCTTCTTGATATTTATAGCCAGTAGATATATAGTTTGGGCACATATTAGAGTATAAATCATATTTATTGTTATTTATTTCTAAACTTTCATCTAGTTTTGAAAGTATTACATACCTTCTTGCGGGTGGTGTAAGAGGTGCTACTAGCAATCCATGATATTTTCTTGTGTTTATTCCAATTGCTGTTCCTGCCGCATATCCTCCTATACCATTTGTTATAATCCATTCGTGCTTTATTCCTTCTTCTAATGTTAATTTACTTTTTTCTATTTTCATTTGTTCCTCCATAATTTTTATTAAATCGTAATTTGTGGAAATGAATTCATTGCAAATTGGCTAATAATCGATTATTATGGGTCGCCGAAGGCGGCGACTCCTACAACATTTGCAATTATCATTTCCCTATAAATTATTATTTAATATTTTGTTTTTTGTTATTTTTCCTAGCATTTTTTTGTTCTTCTTTTTTTATGTTTTGTTGTCTTATTTGTTCACTTTCTTGAATAGATTTTATTCTATCGCTATATTTACTTATAAATTTGCTTGCTTTTCTACTTCTTTTTGTTTTTTTATTCTGTACTTTATGGGTTGTTTTCTTTTTATTTTTTTTCTTTTCTTCTTTTAATTTTGAATTTAATAATAGATATTGGTCATCATTTTGTTTATCTCTAAATTTAAGTTCATTGCAAATTAATTCTATTATTGTCTTAGCAAGTGCATCTGCATCATGTCTTATATGTTCTCCATCAACGCATGAAATATCTGCTTTTATTAATTTAATTCCCTTTCCTCTTAAGTTTTGGGCATCTACTTCAACTAAATTTGATCCTTCTTTATTATATTTTCTTAAGAACTCTGGAATTATATCTCCATTGTCGCATATACAATAATCTATTATTTTGTTTCCTGCATGTTCTATAATTGCATCAATATGGTCTGAAACATTATAATCATCTGTATGTCCAGGTTCAGTCATTATATTTGGTATGTATATTTTGAAGGCTTTACTATCTCTTATAGTTTTTGCTACATTTTTTATTAATAGATTTGGTATTACATTTGTGTAAAGGCTTCCTGGTCCTAAAATTATTGCATCAGCATTTTGAATAGCCTCTACAATTCCTGGTGCAGTTCTACAATTTGATGGGTTTATAAATACTCTATTTATCTTTGTCACTCTTTCTTCTGTTATATCTGCAATTTTATCTTTATCTTTTATTACCATTCCATTATCTAATTCTACGCATATTTTCATTTCATCTAATGTTACTGGTAATACTTTTCCTACCATTGAGAATATTTCATTACTTTTTTGAACACTTGTAGCTAAATTCCCATTTATATTTCTAGCTATCTCTATGTATAAATCTCCAAAGTTTACTTCATTTCCTTTGCCATCACCTAAATTATAATTTAAAATTTTTGACATTTCTTCTGAATTTGTTGCTAGTGCTTCTAAACTTATTTTTATGTCTTCTACTGTACTCATATCTTCTTTACCATATTTAGATACCGTAACTATTGCTGTTATATTGCTTGTATATTTTTTTAGTCCTTTTAATACTGTACTTAGTCCATTTCCTCCACCAATTACTACAACATTAGGTCCTTTTGAATTTATTGGATTTTTACTTTTCATTATTTCAGGATTTGCTGCAAGTTCTAGTATTCTTCTTTGAAAAAATACTAGTCCTAATATGAAGCATGTGAATCCTATTATAAATAGTATTACTATTTTTACAAGCTCTGATAGTTCTAGCCTATCTGTTACTAATATGTTTGCAAATTCATAAGATGTTAGTAGCATTCCTATTATTATTAGCAGTATCCATCTTTTCGTTTTTTTGTTTCCTATTATTAGTTTTATTATTTTTTTCATTATTTCCTCCACATAACATATAATTTGCTAAATCTCATCTAGGTTTGTTAGTCAACACCCAAAATTCTAATTTCTGGTTCAATGTCTACATTAAATTTTTCTTTTATTTTTTCTTGTATGTATTGTATCAATTTTAAAACATCTGTTGCAGTTGCATTTCCTTTATTTACTATAAAACCTGCATGTAAGTTAGAAACTTCTGCATCTCCTATTCCATAACCTTTAAGCCCACATTTGTCTATTAGTCGTGCTGTTATAAATCCTTCTCCTCTTTTAAATACACTTCCTGCACTTGGCATATTTAATGGTTGCTTTTCTTTTCGATTTTTAGAATATTCTTCTATTTTATTTTTTATTTCTTCCTTGTTTCCTTTTTCTAATTTTATTTTTGCACTTATAATAATCCAATCTTTTTTCTGGAAAATTGATTTTCTATATGAAAATTCTTGTTCTTTTTTTGTTATTGTTTTTATTTCTAGGTTTTCATTAATATATGTAGATGAAATTATTTTATCGCCTATTTCATTTCCATATGCCCCTGAATTCATATATATTGCTCCTCCAAAGCTTCCTGGAATTCCAGAGGCGAATTCTATTCCTGTAAGTTCTTCTTCCCCTGCAACTCTTGCAAGTTTTGATAAAAGAATTCCTGACCCAACATTTAATGTTTCGTTATCTTCCTTAATAATTTCATTAAAATTTAATTTTACAACTATTCCTCTTATTCCTTTATCTTTTACTAAAACATTACTTCCATTTCCAATTACAGTTACTTGTACTTTGTGTTCTTTTGCTACATTTAAAAGAAATTTAAGTTCTTCTGTATCATTTACTTTTACAAAAATATCTGCTGGTCCTCCGTATTTTAAATGTTGTATGTTTTTTCATTGGCTCATTTAAAAGCACTCGTCCGAGCTTCTATTTTTGTAATTAATTTATCATATATATCTTGCATTTTTGCACTCCTTACATCCTATTAGTATGTGCATTTTTTAGTTTTATTCTTTTTTTATAAACTAGATTTTATCATTTTTTTTGTTTTTTTACAAGGTATTTTTATATTCTTTCATACAAAATCCCCAGAAAAACTGGGGATTTTGTTTCTAATTCATATAATCTCTTAATTTTTTACTTCTGCTTGGATGTCTTAGTTTTCTTAATGCTTTTGCTTCTATTTGTCTTATTCTTTCTCTTGTTACCATGAATTCTTTTCCAACTTCTTCTAGTGTTCTTGGTCTTCCATCTTCTAGTCCAAATCTTAGTTTTAATACTTTTGCCTCTCTTGGTGTTAAAGTATTCATTACATCTTCTAGTTGTTCTCTAAGTAATGTATATGCTGCTGAGTCTTGTGGTGCTGGGCTATCTTCATCTTGTATAAAGTCTCCTAAATGGCTATCATCTTCTTCTCCTATTGGAGTCTCCAAAGATACTGGATCCTGTGCTATTTTTTGTATTTCCATTACTTTATCAAGTGGTAATTCCATTTCTTGTGCTATTTCTTCTGGTGTAGGTTCTCTTCCTAATTGTTGTAATAAGTGTCTTGATGTACGTATTAATTTATTTATTGTTTCTACCATGTGCACTGGTATTCTTATTGTTCTAGCTTGGTCTGCTATTGCTCTTGTTATTGCCTGTCTTATCCACCATGTAGCATAAGTACTAAATTTATATCCTTTTGTGTAGTCAAATTTTTCTACTGCTTTAATTAAGCCCATATTTCCTTCTTGAATTAAGTCTAAAAATAGCATTCCTCTTCCTACATATTTTTTTGCAATACTTACAACAAGTCTTAAGTTAGATTCAGAAAGTCTTTGTTTTGCTTCTTCATCACCTTCCATTACTTTTTTAGCAAGTTCTGCTTCTTCATCAAATGATAATAGTGGAATTTTTCCTATTTCTCTTAAATACATTCTTACTGGGTCATCTACACTAATACCTTCAAAATTCATGGTATTAATATCTTCTAATGGAATTTCTTCTACTTCTTGTAAATCTTCTAAATCTGGTTCTTCTATATCATCATCTTTTGATATATCTACTCCCATAGCTTCCATTTTATCGAATACTTTATCTATTTGTTCTGCATCTGCTTCTCCTAGTTCACTTGCAAGTTCTCCATAAGTAACTTTTCCTTTTTCTTTTGCCTTTTTTAATATTTCGTCTACTCTTTTATTTGCATCATCTTTGTTTTCTACTTGTTCTATTTCGTCCTTTTCCATCTTACCCTCCTATTTAAGCTTTGTAAGCTTTATTATTATATCATTTAAGTCTTGTTCTAATACCTGTTTTGTGTCACTATCTTCAGTTTCTTTTAGTTTTTGTATAATTTCACTTTTTAAAAGTGTTAATTTTTCTTTTTCATAAATATTTATTATGCTATCTATTGTTTTTTTATCAATTTGTTGTTGATATTCGTCTGCCATTATTTCTGTAAGTTTATTTACCGCTTCTTGGTCTTCTGTAAATAAATCTATTATGTTATTTGCAATATCTCCACTTTTTTCATATTCGTTATACACTTTTTCCACAATTTTCTTATTTACTTCAAGTTTTAAATCACTCGGTAAAATTCTATGTTTAATCTGTTCATAAACATTTTTGTCACCATTTATTAATAATGCTATAATTGCATCTTCTCTTTTTTGCAGAACCGCTGGGATTTCTTTATTTTGTTTTTTTACTACTACACTTCTACTTTTTTCTAATATTTTATTTCCTGTTTTATTTCCAGTTTGTTTATTTATTTCCGCATATATAGCTTCTTTGGAAATTCCATATTCTTTAGAAATTTTATCAATATATATTTCTTGCTCTATTTTGCTATCTATTTTTTGTAGTAATTTTGCCGTTTCTTTTAAGAACTTAATTTTATCATTTGCATTTTCTAGGTTTAAATTCTTTTTTAATACTTTTACTTTAAATTCTACTAAAGAAATAGCATTTTCAACTAATAAATTAAATCTACCATTCCCATATTTTATAACATATTCATCCGGATCTTTTGCACCTTCCATTTGCAGAATTCTTACATCACAGCCAATATTTTTTAGGATTTCTAAACCTCTTAGTGTTGCTGCTTGTCCAGCGCCATCTGAATCATATGATATAATAACTTTTTCTGAGTATTTTCTAAGAAGTCTACCTTGATTTTCTGTAAGTGCAGTTCCAAGTGATGCTACAGCATTTGGTATTCCTCTTTGATGAAGAGATACACAATCCATGTATCCTTCTACCATAATAATTTTGTCTAGTCTTGAATTTTTTGCAACATTTAATCCATATAGATTTCTTCCCTTATTATAAACAATCGTATCAGGAGAATTTATATATTTTGGTAATGAATTATCAAGTACTCTCCCTCCAAAAGCAATTACTCTATTTCTTACATCTAGGATTGGAAAGATTAATCTATTTTTAAATGAATCTATATAATTATTATTGTATTTTTTTACTAATGTTGATGTTAGTATTTCTTCCTCATTAAATCCCTTTTCTTTTAGAAATCTATATAAAACATTTTGATTTGGTGCATAACCTATTTTAAAGTTTACTAATGTTTTATTATCTAATTTTCTTTTTTTCACATATTCTTGTGCCGGTTTTGCAATTGGTTCATATAGTGTTTTGTGGTAAAGTTCTGCAACAGCCTCATTTATTTTGTATATTTTTTCCTTTAGTTCCTGTCTTTTAGAATCTTCCCCACTATCTATAGTCGGTAATATAATTCCAGCTTTGTCTGCAAGCATTTCTAAGCTTTCTTTAAAATTTAGATTTTCAATTTTGCTAACAAAGTGTATTACATTTCCACCAACTCCACACCCAAAGCAATGGAATATTTGTTTATCTGGTGAAACAGAAAAAGAAGGAGTCTTTTCTTTATGAAATGGACATAGTCCTAAAAAGTTTCTCCCGCTTCGTTTTAATGTAACATATTGTGATACTACGTCTACGATATCGTTACTGCTTATGATTTCTTCTATTACATCATCACTATATCTCACCATTTTTAGCACCTTTCTTTTACATAATTATATTATTCGACAACTATTTTTGTTTTCCTTCCTATTTTAAGTATGTAAATTGTAGTTTATCGAATTCTTTAAAAAATTTGAAAACATCCGCCCAATCTCGTCGTGGATTATATATTTTATTTTTTCACTGCCCCATCCTAG
>USOV01000013.1 GCA_900556455.1 uncultured Clostridium sp.
AGAAAAAATATAGTGACACCTATGATATAATAATAGTTAGCTTAAAAAAGCTATGGAGGAAAATATGAACGATAATATTATAGTAAAGGGAGCGAAAGCGAACAATTTAAAAAATATAAATGTAACCATACCAAGAGATAAATTAGTTGTTATAACAGGACTTTCAGGCTCTGGAAAGTCTTCATTAGCATTTGATACACTTTATGCAGAAGGTCAAAGACGTTATGTAGAAAGCCTATCTTCATATGCACGTCAATTTCTTGGTTTAATGGAAAAACCAGATGTTGAATCAATAGAAGGACTTTCACCAGCAATATCAATAGACCAAAAAACAACATCAAAAAATCCACGTTCTACAGTAGGAACAGTTACAGAAATATATGACTATATTCGTTTATTATATGCAAGAATAGGTGTGCCACATTGCCCAAACTGTGGCAAAAAAATAGAAAAACAAAGCTTAGACCAAATAGTAGATAAAGTACTAAGCCTAGAAGAAGGAACAAAAATACAAGTACTTGCACCAGTAATTAGAGGTAAAAAAGGTGAGTATGTAAAACTATTAGAGAATTTTAGCAAAGAAGGATTTGTAAGAGTAAGAGTAGATGGTACAATTTATGAAATTACAGATGATATTGAAATAGATAGAAAGAAAAAACACAACATAGATTTAATAGTAGATAGATTAGTAGTTAAACCAGAAATAAGAAGCAGATTATCTGAATCTGTAGAAACTGCTTTAAAATATGCAAATAACTTAGTATTAATAAATGTCCAAGGAAAAGAAGAGATGCTATTTAGCCAAAACTATGCTTGTCCAGATTGTAATATTAGTATTGAAGAATTAACACCAAGAATGTTCTCATTTAATAATCCATTTGGAGCTTGTCCAGATTGTTTGGGAATAGGATATTTAATGAAAATAGATGAAGACTTAATTTTGCCGGACAAAAATAAAACACTATATGATGGAGTAAAAGCCTTTGGTGCAAGTAGCATGAAAAAAGGCGATACTATGGCTAAAATGTATTTTGAAAGTATTGCTAAAAAATATGGAGTTGATATATCAAAACCAATAAAAAAATTACCAAGAGAATTTTTAGATAAAATAATGTATGGTACAGGGGAAGAACCTATAGATTTTGAATATACTTCAGCTGCTGGAACAAGAAAATTCACAGCTCCTTTTGAAGGAGTAATTCCAACATTAGAAAGAAGATATAGAGAAACAAAATCTAATGGCATGAGGAACTTCTACGAAATGTACATGAGTTATAGTCACTGTGACACTTGCCATGGAGCAAGATTAAAAAAAGAAAGTTTAGCAGTTACAGTTGGAAACAAAAACATAAAAGAACTTACAGATATGCCAATTAATAGAATAAAAGAATTCTTGAGTAACTTAGAACTAAGCAGAACGGAGAGAATGATATCAGAACAAATTATTAGAGAAATAAAATTAAGACTACAATTCTTAATGGATGTAGGACTTGAATATATAACTTTATCTAGAAGTGCAGGAACATTATCTGGCGGAGAAGCACAAAGAATAAGGCTTGCAACTCAGATTGGCTCAGGCTTAACTGGGGTAATGTATATTTTAGATGAGCCAAGCATTGGACTTCACCAAAGAGATAATAACAAATTGATTGAAACCTTGAAAAAATTAAGAGATTTAGGAAATACAGTAATAGTTGTAGAACATGATGAAGATACAATGTATGCAGCTGACCAGATTATAGATATTGGACCAGGTGCAGGAGTTCATGGCGGAAGAGTTGTAGCACAAGGAACAGTAGAAGAAATAAAAAAAGTAACAGAATCAGAAACAGGAAACTACTTAAGTGGAAGAAAACAAATAAAAGTGCCAAAAGTAAGAAGAAAACCAAGCAGATTATCAATTGAAGTAAAGGGTGCCTGTGAAAATAACTTAAAAAATATAGATGTAAAATTTCCACTTGGAGTATTTACATGTGTTACAGGGGTATCTGGTTCAGGAAAAAGTACATTAGTAAACGAAATATTATATAAAACACTTGCAAGAGATTTATACAAATCAAGTGAAAGACCAGGAAAATGCAAGGAAATAGTAGGAATAGAAAATATTGATAAAATAATAAACATAGACCAATCTCCAATAGGAAGAACCCCAAGGTCAAACCCTGCAACATATACAGGAGTATTTGATAATATTAGAGACTTATTTGCAGAAACAAATGAAGCAAAACTAAGGGGATATTCAAAAGGCAGATTTAGCTTTAACGTTTCTGGAGGGAGATGTGAACATTGCCAAGGGGATGGAATATTAAAAATAGAAATGCATTTCTTATCAGATATATATGTACCTTGTGAAGTATGTAAGGGTACAAGATACAACAAAGAAACCTTAGAGGTAAAATATAAAGGAAAAAGCATAGCAGATGTGTTAGACATGACAGTAGAAGAAGCACTAGAATTTTTTACAAATGTTCCAAAAATAAAACAAAAAATACAAACACTATATGATGTAGGCCTAGGCTATATAAAACTTGGACAACCATCTACAACTTTATCTGGAGGAGAAGCACAAAGAGTAAAACTTGCAACAGAACTTTCAAAAAGACCAACAGGAAAAACATTATATATTCTAGATGAACCTACAACAGGACTTCATATAGCAGATGTTCATAAACTAATAGATATTTTACAAAGACTAGTAGATACAGGAAATAGTATAATAGTAATAGAACACAACTTAGACCTAATTAAAACAGCAGATTATATTATAGATTTAGGACCAGAAGGTGGAGAAAAAGGCGGAGAAATAGTGGCTGTGGGAACACCAGAGCAAATAATGAAAAATGATAGGTCATACACGGGAAAATTCTTGGAAAAACTTTCATTATAAAAATCAAAAAAAACAATTGACAAAAAATATTTTTAAAGATATTATAATAATATAAAAAGTAAAAAAAGGGGAAGATTCAAATGAGAAAAATATTAAAAATAAACAGTTTAGTATTAATATTGGTATTAATGTTTAATATGTTATTCCCAATATTATCGATAGCAGCAGAAGAAAAAGTAACAATAAGTTTCAAAGACAAAAATTTATATAATGCAATCTTAACAGAATTAGGAAGTAAAGTAGAAAGCAGTAACGAAGGAACATTAACAATTACTATTACAAAAGCTAATTTGGAAACTGTAACAACTTTAGAATTAAACAAGAAGCAAATAACAGATGTATCAGGAATTGAAAAATTTACAAACCTTAAGACATTAGACTTAGAATATAATAATATAAGTGATATAACACCACTTTCATCACTTACAAAACTTACAGATTTACGCTTACATTCAAATAATATAAGCAATATATCACCACTTCAAACATTAACAAATATTACATACTTAAGTTTAGGAATAAACAAAATAAGAGATATAACACCACTTTCAGCACTTACAAAACTTAAAACATTGGGACTAGGTGAAAACGAAATAAGTAATATAAGCCCACTTCAAACATTAACAAACATTACATGGTTAAGTTTATGGGACAGTAAAATAACTGATATAACCTCACTTTCATCACTTACAAACCTTGAAACTTTATACCTTAATAACAATGAGATAAGTGATATAACCCCACTTAGAACATTAACAAACATTACATGGTTAAACTTAGGGCATAACAAAGTAAGTGATATAACCTCACTTTCGTCGCTTACAAACCTTGAAACCTTATGGCTTTATTCAACTGAGATAACTGATATAACACCACTTGCATCGCTTTCAAACCTTAAAACTTTAGGTTTATATAATAATAAAATAACATCATTTGAGCCAATTTCAAATTTGACAACATTAGAACAATTAAGTGCTTCTAACACACAGATTTCTGATATTAGTTTTTTAACAAAACTAACAAATATTAAACACTTGTTTTTGTCAAATAACAATATTGAAGATATAAGTGTACTTGCAAATCTTAAAGAATTAATATGGTTATCAATAGGTGGAAATCCAAACTTAAAAGATGTATCTGCATTAGCTAACTGTACAAAATTAGAAACATTATGGCTACATAATAACAATATTGAAAATATTAGTGAACTAAAGACTTTAACTAATCTAAAAGATTTAGGAATTAGCGGAAATAAAATAAGTGATTTATCAATAGTAGATGAAATAGCTTCACTTAAATTAACTAATAAATGGAGACCAAATCTTAATAGTAACGATGACGAAATAACTGTATCATCAAATTATCAAAACATAAGTAAAATACTAACTAAAACAGAGGCAGCTAATGAAATTACTTTACCACAAATATTTACTAAAATAAAAGACAAACATAGTAAATTATATACAGAAGAAGCACTTGAATTAGTAAATTGTACTTTAAGTTCAGATGGAACAAAAATAAAATTAAACGAAAACGTAAATGAAGCTACAGTAACCATAAAAGGTGGAGCAATAGCAGATTCAAAATTTGTTGTAAAAGTTGACGACGGAAAGCCTCCAGTTTTAGACGTAAAATATAGTACAACAGAGCCAACAAATAAAAGTGTAACAGTAACAATAACATCAAATAAAGAATTAAAAGAAGTAGAAGGATGGAAATTATCAGAAGATAAATTATCAATAACAAAAGAATACACACAAAATGCTACAGAGGAAATAACAGTACAAGACTTTGCAGGAAATACAGGTAAAGCAAAAGCTGTAATAAACAATATAGATGTAACAGCACCAGAAGTAGAAGTAGAATATAGCACAACCGAAACTACAAATGACACAGTAACAGTAACAGTTAAATCAAATGAGAAATTAAAAGAAGTTAAAGGCTGGACTTTATCAGAAGACAAATTAATACTAACAAAAGAATACACTGACAACACAGAAGAAACATTAATAGTATATGATTTAGCAGGAAATGAAAGAAAAATACCAATAAGAATAGCAAACATAGATAAAGTAGAATTAGAAGCAAAAGTAGCATATAGTATAACAGAAGCAACAAAAGGAACAGTAAAAGTAACAATTAAAGCAAATAAAAAAATAAAACAAGTTGAAGGCTGGACATTAGACGAAGCTGGAGTAACACTAACAAAAACATATGCACAAAATGCAGAAGAAGTAGCAGAACTTCAAGATTTAACAGGAAATAAAGTAAAAGTTAATATAAAAATAAATAATATTGATACTACTGTACCACAAGTAGAAGTAAAATATAGTACAACAGAAGTAACAAAGAAAAAAGTCACAGTAACAATAGTTGCAAATGAAAAACTACAAGAACTAGAAGGCTGGGAAATATCAGAAGATAAATTAACTTTAACAAAAGACTATTATAAAAACGAAGAAGAAGAAATAACAATATTAGATTTAGTAGGAAATAAAAGAACAATACCAATAAAAATAACAAACATAGATATGGTAGAACTACAAGCTGAAGTAAAATACAGTACTACAGAACTAACAAGAGAGACAGTAAAAGTAACAATAAAAGCAAACAAAGATATACAATCAGTTGAAGGATGGATTTTAGAAGAAGATGGTGAAACACTAACAAAAGTATATACTCAAAATAAAAAAGAAGAAGTAACCATATGTGACTATGCAGGAAACGAAAAGAAAGTTACAATAACAATAAGCAACATAGACACAACAGCACCAGAAGTAGAAGTAAAATATAGCACAACAAAAACAACAACAGAAAATGTAACAGTTGAAATAGTTGCAAATGAACAAATAACAGGAATAGAAGGCTGGAGCTTATCAAGTGATAAAACAACATTAACAAAAACATATTCACAAAACAAAGAAGAAGAAGTAACTATATATGACTTAGCTGGAAACAGTAGAAAAGTAACAATAAAAGTAAACAATATAGAGAAAAAAGACAACACAACAGCTGGCGGAACTATACCAAAAACAGGGAAAAACGTGATAATTATTTCTTTAACATGTGTATTATTAGTAGGAATAGTATCATACATAAAATTAAGAAAATTTAAAGGAATAAGATAGGTTATAAAAACAAAAAAAGATGCATGTAAAAATATGCATCTTTTTTTATTTTATGCCATTTCTCTTGCAAAACCACTAATTTATATATATAATTAGGAAAGAAAAAATAGAAAGAGGAAATGCTATGGACGACAATATATTACTACCACAAACTCAGAATGAAGAGGAAGAATTTGCTGAGGTTTCACTAAGACCCAAATACTTAAAAGAGTATATTGGACAAACTAAAGTAAAAGAAAATATGAAAATATATATTGAAGCAGCTAAAAAAAGAAAAGAAGCTTTAGACCATGTTTTACTTTATGGGCCACCAGGACTTGGAAAAACAACACTTGCTAACATAATTGCAAACGAAATGAAATCAAATATAAAAATTACATCAGGCCCTGCTATTGAAAAACCAGGAGACTTAGCAGCACTACTTACAGGGCTTCAAACAAATGATGTTTTGTTTATAGATGAAATACACAGATTAAATAGAAATGTAGAAGAAATTTTGTACCCTGCTTTAGAAGATTATGTTTTAGACATAATTATAGGAAAAGGAGCAGAAGCAAAGTCGATAAGAATTGATTTACCAAAATTTACATTAATTGGTGCAACTACAAGAGCTGGTTCACTTACAACTCCGCTTCGTGATAGATTTGGAATAGTACAAAGACTAGAACTTTATAATGAAAAACAACTAAACACAATAGTAAAAAGGTCAGCAGATATTTTAAACATAGAAATTGATGAAGATGGGAGCTTAGAAATAGCCAAACGTTCAAGAGGAACACCAAGAATTGCAAATAGACTACTAAAAAGAGTAAGAGATTATGCATCTGTACTAGGAGACGGGAAAGTAACAAATGAAATTGCAAAAATTGCTTTAAAAAAACTTGAGATAGATGATTTGGGCTTAGACAATATAGATAGAAAAATATTGGAAACTATAATTTACAACTATTCTGGAGGACCAGTAGGGATAGATACTTTATCATTAACAATTGGTGAAGAAGCCGAAACAATAGAAGATGTTTATGAACCTTATTTAATGCAAATGGGATTTATTGCTAGAACCCCAAGAGGAAGAATTGTAACCCCAATGGCATATAAACATTTAGGAATTGAAAAAAAGGAGGATTTTTAATGAAAAAAATTACAATAATTGTACCATCTTATAATGAGGAAGAAGCATTGCCTTATTTATACGAAAGATTAAATACTATGATGAATAATCTAAACCAATATGAATTTGAAGTTCTATTTATAAATGATGGAAGCAAAGATAAAACATTAGAACTTATCAAAGAAATGAGAAACAAGGATAATAGAATTTCGTATGTAAATTTCTCAAGAAATTTTGGTAAAGAAACAGCAATGATTGCAGGTCTTGACTATGCAACAGGAGATGCAGTTATTTTCATTGATGCAGATTTACAAGACCCACCAGAATTAATCCCAGAACTTATAAAATATTGGGAAGAAGGGTATGATGATGTTTATGCTAGAAGAAGTAGCAGAAAAGGAGAAACATTTTTAAAGAAATTTACATCAAAAATGTATTACAAAGTTCTTCAAAGTTTAACTAGAGTTGAAATTCAAAAAGATACAGGAGATTTTAGGCTATTAGATAGAAGATGTGTAAATGCCCTAAAGAAAATGAGAGAAACACAAAGATGCTCAAAATCAATGTTTAGCTGGATTGGTTATAAGAAAAAAGAAGTAATGTATGATAGAGACCCAAGAGTGGCAGGAACAACAAAATGGAACTATAAAAAATTAGTTGATTTAGCAATTGATGGAATAACAGCATTTACAACATCTCCGCTTAGAATATCTACATTTTTAAGTATTCCTACATTTCTAGCATTTATAATATATTTAATTTACATAATAGTAAAATGTATTAACAATTCTGCTGGAATACAAGGATATCAAATAATTATACTATTAAATTTATTCTCATTTGGAGTAATAATACTATTAATAGGAATTATAGGAGAATACTTAGGTAGAATTTTCAATGAAACAAAAAATAGACCATTATATTTTGTAGATGAATATAACGGGGAAAAGGAACAAAATTTATGAGATTATTATTACATACATGTTGTGCACCATGTAGCGTGTATTGCATAGATAGCTTAAGAAAGGAAGAAATAGAGCCAACGGTATATTGGTTTAACCCAAACATTCACCCTTACATGGAATATAAAGCAAGAAGAGACACTTTAAAAGAATACACAAAAAGCATTGGAGTAGAAGCAATATTTGAAGAAAATTATGGACTAAAGGAATTTTGCAAAAATGTAATAGACGATTTAGAAAACAGATGCGTAAAATATTGTTATAGAGTGCGTTTAGAACAGACTGCAAAATTTGCAAAAGAAAATGGATATGATGCATTCTCAACTACACTTTTAATAAGTCCATACCAAAAACATGAAGAACTAAAAACTTTAGGAGAAGAAATTGCTAAAAAATATGGATTAACTTTTCTTTATAGAGATTTTAGACCAGGATTTAGAGAAGGACAAGCAAAAGCCAGAGAACTAGGCCTATATATGCAAAAATACTGTGGCTGTGTGTTCTCAGAAGAGGATAGATATGCTAAACAAATCAAAAAAGAGAAAGATTTACATCAATATGTGTTAGATTAGGCAAAAAGAGGATTAAAAAATGAATATAAAAGATTATGGATTGAAAGAAAACATATTAAGGAAAGTTGATAAAAATAAAACTATTGCTAGAATAATTGCAACACATAAAGATAGATACGAAATTGCATGTGACAATGGAAATGGATTTGCAAAAATAAAAAGAGGTTGCTATTATGATAATCCAAACAGTGTTTATCCTACAACAGGAGATTTTGTCGTGATAGAATGGAATGAATCTGGAGATAGTATGATTTATGAAACACTAAAAAGAGAAAGTTCATTTTCAAGAACAGCGGCTTCGAGTGATAGAAAAAGAGAATTACATAACCAGCATGAACAATTGGTAGCAGCAAATTTTGACTATGTTTTTATTATGCAATCACTAAATAATAATTTTAATATAAATAGAATTGAAAGATATTTAAGCTTGACTTGGGAGTCTGGAGGGATTCCAGTAATTATTTTAACCAAAAGTGATTTAGTTCAAAATGTACAAGATTATATTGATGAGGTACAAAGTATTGCTTTTGGTGTAGATGTATATGCGATAAGTTGTGCAAATAAAAACGGTATAGAAAATATAAAAAAATATTTTTCAAAAGGAAATACAATTGTGTTTTTAGGCTCTTCGGGAGTTGGAAAATCAACACTTGTTAACACTTTATATGGTGAAGATGTAATGAAAACTTCTGAAATTAGAGAAGAAGATTCAAGAGGTAGACATACAACGACATCAAGAAATTTGATAATGTTGCCAAACGGTGCAATGATTATAGATACACCTGGAATGAGAGAACTTGGTATGTGGAATGCCGAAAGTGGTATAAATAAAACATTTAGTGATATAGAAAGTTTGAGTCAAATGTGCAAATATCCAAATTGTACACATACAAATGAACCAGGATGTAGAATATTAGAAGCAATAGAAAAAGGAGAATTACAAAAAGAAAGATTTGAACAATATTTGAAATTACAAAAAGAGTCACAGTATAATACAGATTCGGAACAATATCTAAAAAGTAAGAAAGAAAAATTTAAGGAAATATCAAAAATTAATAAACATAACACAAAATAGTAATTTGAAAGTGAGATGTAATTATAAATAAATAAAACAAAGGAGAGAATATAAAATGAGAGAAGTAAAAATAAAAGGAGTTTACAGACATTACAAAGGAGATTTCTATATTGTTGAAGATATAATTTACCATAGCGAAACTTGTGAGAAAATGGTGGCATATAGAGCATTATATGGAGATAATAAATTATGGTGTAGACCTTATGATATGTTTTTAGATGAAATAAATAAAAATGGTCAAAAATATAGATTTGAATTACAAGATATAAAAAGTGTAAAAGATAAATAAATAATAACACGAAAAGAGTTAAAGATGAATAAACACAATTTGAAAGTGAGTTCAACCATATGAAAAATAAAACAAATAAAAAATATGATATATTAATGATTATATGGGGATTATTATTAGGTTTGATTGAGTTTTTATTTATATTTTCTGGCTTATTAGAAAAGATAAATATTTCGTTTATAAAAGCACCATATGCAAAAAATCTATTAATTTTATCAATTATTTCTATATGTTTTAGAATAATAACTTATATAATTCAGTTACCTTATAAACAAAAACTTGAAAATAAAAATGAAGTAATGAAAAATAGACATTTAGCTTTGATTTGCAGCATAATAAGTATAACAACAATGTTCTTGGTACTGTGGAGTGCAGAAATGAGTGGGACTCCAGAAAATTCCTTGTTTTCAATAATAGTTTTAACAGTAGAATTTGTTTCTGTTCAAATCCCATTTTTATTACCAATTTATTAATTATATAAAATAATGGAACAATAATTGTAAAAGTATTGCGAATAAAATCGGAATATGATAAAATAATCAAAAATGATGAATACATTGTTGCTGGACTAGGCTTACAAGGGTATAATAACAAAACCTATTCCTCAAGCATATATTTACTTGAGGGGGTTTTTATGTTTAAAATTGATAATAATGTTTTAGAAAGAAAAATGATGTATGAAGGTGCGACAGTTCTTACATACAAAATTAACTATCCATCTATTAAAGCAAAAGTTCATAACTTTGGAGTGGTTAATTTCAACATGTATAACAAAAAACAAGCTTTGGATTTGCAAAGAAGAAGCGAAAATGAGCTGTTTAAACAGGCAGTTGAGCTCTATAAGTATAATAAAAAGAATGGCTACCCACAAAGAGCATATGAGGTTGTTCGAAATTATGAAATAACATTAAATGCAAATAATGTTATAAGCTTGTATGCAGATGAATACATCTATTCAGGTGGAGCACATGGAGATACTGTGCGCTCATCACAAAACTGGAATATGATAACAGGAAGAATGATAAAACTTGAAGATGTATTTAGAAATAATCCATATTTTTTAGTAGACATCTTCCAAGAAATAAACAGACAGATTGCAGCAAATCCACGAATATTTTTTGAAGACAGCTGCGGGCTTGTTATAAGTACATTTAATCCAAATAGCTTCTATTTGACTAAAGATGCAGTATATATTTATTACCAGCACTATGATATAGCACCATATTCAACAGGAATACCAACATTTAGAATAAAAAAAATGTAAAAAATCTATTAAAATGTATTAATAGATTTACAAAAAAAATAAAATAAAAAATATATAAAAAAAGAAGGATGATATATAATGAAAAAAGTTTTAATATATGGTTTAATAGTTTTAGTAATAATATTAGTAGCAGTTCTAGTATTACTATATTCAAATCCAACTGTTGCGGTTTTGGGGTATCATGATTTTGGGAAAGATGTTGATGATTCTAACACTTTTATACTAAATATAGAAAAGTTCGAAGAACAGTTAAAATACTTAAAAAAACATCATTACAGAACTCTGACTTTAGAGGAATTCTATGAATATAAACAAAATAAAAAGAAATTCCCACACAAATGTGTATTAATTACCATGGATGATGGGTACCAATCAAATTATGAACTAGCATTTCCACTATTAAAAAAATATAACATGAATGCAACAGTTTTCTGCGTGGGAAAAAATACTGAGGAAGGCTATGCAGGATGTATGAGTAAAGAAACTCTAAAAAAAGTCAAAGAAGAATACCCTAATATAGATATAGCATCACATTCATATAATTTACATGAAAAAGGTGCATACAATATTGGAAAAGATGAATTAAGAGAAGATTTTTCAAAATGCAAAAATGTTATACAAACAGAATATTTAGCATATCCTTTTGGAGATTATAACGAAAATTTTGTAGAAGTTTTAGAAGAAAACAACTTCAAATTAGCATTTACATTTGGTCCAGGAAAAGAACACAGAAAAGCAAAACACTCAGATTCAAACTATAGAATACCAAGACTATGTATTTCAAGCAATATGCCAATGTGGAAATTTGCAATAAGAATAGCATTACCATTTTAAAAAGATTTGAGCTACGGCTCAAATCTTTTTATTTTGAAATATTTATTGGTAATTAGTAGAAAAAAATTATTAGATGTGATATATTACTCTTGAAAAGAAACTCGTTACAAGGAGGAAATATAATGAAAAAAGTATCACTAGTTATACCAATGTATTATGAAGAAGAGGTGGCAGAAGAATGCTATAAAAGAGTAAAAGAGGTTTTAACTTCTTTAGAAAATTATGAATATGAGGTTGTTTTCGTAAATGATGGAAGTAAAGATAAAACATTAGAAATATTAGAAAAAATTGCTTCTGAGGATAAAAATGTAAAAGTTATATCATTTGCAAGAAATTTTGGACATCAATGTGCGGTAACAGCAGGATTAAAAGAAGTAACTGGTGATGCAGTTGTTATAATAGATGCAGACCTTCAAGACCCACCAGAACTTATTCCAGATATGCTTAAATTATGGGAAGAAGGAAATGAAGTAATTTATGCAAAACGTAAGAGAAGAGAGGGAGAATCGGCATTTAAACTATTTACTGCAAAAATGTTTTATAAAACATTAAATGGGCTTTCTGATGTGGAAATACCAAAAGATACAGGAGACTTTAGACTAGTAGACAAAAAAGTAGTAGATGTTATTAATTCATTACCAGAACATAACAAATTTTTAAGAGGACTATTTAGCTGGGTTGGATTTAAACAAGCTCCTTTTGAATATGAAAGAAAAGAGAGGTTCGCAGGAAAAACAAAATACCCATTAAAGAAAATGCTAAAACTTGCATCTGACCGGAATAATTAGTTTTTCCACTAAACCACTAAAAATAATTGGAGGAATAGGAATTGCATCTATTTTTATATCTTTCTTAGTTTTACTATATGCAATACTTTCATTTATATTTAAATGGAATAACTTAACTGCCGGCTGGACTTCAATTATGGTAGCAATAACATTTTTTACAGGAGTACAACTATTGTCAATTTGGATAATGTCTGAATATATTGCAAGAATTTATGATGAAGCAAAAGGAAGACCACAATATATAGTTGATAAAAAGATAAATATTGATTAGGAGAAAAAATTGGAAAATAAAGTTTTAAAAAATGTATTAATAATATTAATACTGCTGATAACAGTATCTTCTGTTATAATTCCTAAAGAGTTAAATAATTTAGATGAATTATGGAATTATAATTTTGCAAGAAATATTGCAGACGGGTTACTTCCATATAAAGATTTTAATATGGTACAAATGCCACTTCTGCCTATTATATGTGGTACAATTTTAAAACTAACATCTAATGAACTCATAATAATGAGAATACTTGCAACATTGCTAATTACAGCAATATTGTTTGTTACATACAAAATATTTGAAATTTTGAAAATCCATCAATATATTATAAATATATTGATAATAGGTATATACCTATTGCTTAAGGAACATTTTTGCATAGATTACAATTTTGCAACATTATTGATAATATTAATTACAATATACTATGAACTTAAAAGTTTATCAAAGAGCAAAGAAATTTTAAATGTAAGTAAAAACGACTTCTGGCTTGGAATATTAGTTGGCACGAGTATTGCCTTTAAACAAACAACAGGTATTTTTGTATCTGTAATATTCATATTATATAAATTACTACTTTGTTCTAAAAAAGAAGATTTAAAAAAAGTTTTGAAAATAATTTTTATAAGATTATTAGGAGTATTAATTCCAATAGTTCTACTTTTAATTTATTTAAGCTTAAATAATATTTGGAAGGATTTTTTAGATTATACAGTATACTCTTTAAAAACATTTACAAATAAAATATCATATTTAAAATTAGTAAAAGGAAATTACGGAAAAATTATTGCAGTGTTAAGTACTTTAGTGCCACTGACAATTTTGGTAATGTATTTTACTTCTGTTTGTAAAAAAATAAAAACAGATGAGCAAAAAAATATATTTATATTATTTTGCTATAGCGTGGCAGCATTTATTGTGGTATATCCAATATCTGATAGTATACATTTTTTAATAGGTGCTTTTCCAACTTTGATATCTATAGCATATTTGGTATTTGTAGTGGCTAAAAAAATAATAGAAAAATACTGCAATAGAAAGCTTGTATATGGAACTGAATGTTTTATAAAATGTGCAACTACAATAAGTGTATTGATTTTAGCAATCTATTCAATTACACTTTTAATGAAATATATTAGTACATGTGGAAGTTATACAGACCTAACTCATTTTAAATATATACCAGCTTCTAGTGAACATATACAAAAAATTGATGATTTTATATTAGAACAAAATCAAGAGGGGAAAGAAGTATATATATTAGATGCGACAGCAGCGATTTATATGATACCAATAGATAAATACAACAAAGATTATGATATGTTCCTAAAAGGCAATCTAGGAGAAAAGGGAGAAGAAGGACAAATTGACAAGTTAGAGAACGAACATAACGCAGTAATACTAATAATGAAAGAAAATTATAGAAGAAATTGGCAAAACCCTGAAAAGGTAAGAAAATATATAATAAACAATTGGACAAAAATCGGAGAAATACAGAATTTTGATATATACTATAAGAATGGAGAATAACATTGAATATAGCAAATGAACAAATTATTAATTTCATATGGGATATGGTGTTTGTGCTAATGGCAGATATCACAATATGTTATTTAATAAATAGAAAAAACCAAAGAAAAGAAATAATAAAAACTAGTATACTATTATTAGCAACACTAATTATGAATATTATATTAGGTGTTACGACTAAAGTAAATTTGAGCATATTGTTGCTAGGCTATGAAGTAATATGCTGGATTATTATAATTGATGCAATAATAGCAAACAAGAAAAATATATCAATTACACTTAACAAAAATGAAAAATTATTAATGATTATTTCTATATTTATAGGCATTTTGGCTATAATTATACTATTTAAAAGTAATGTGTTTTATATATCACCAATGAAGGATAATATATATATAGGAAACTACTATTTTAATGCAGATACGCATAGAAGTATAGTACAAATATCTTCGGCAAAAGATGTAACACATAAAATACATCCGTTATATAGATTTATTGTTTTACCAATAATGTTACCACTTATCATAATGAATGAATTACTAAAAGGACATGTATATTTTTATTATTTAGAGATTATTAGTGCATATGTTATATGCTTTATGCAAATTATTTGTAATGCATTATCGGCAATCATAATGTACAAAATCTTAAAAAAGGAAAAACTAAAAGAACCTATAAGTATACTTGGTACAATAACATTTGCACTTAGTTTATCAATGATTTGGACTAGCATACTGCCAGAAACATATGCAATTACTACAATTACATTATTGATGTTTATGTATTTATATCAAAGGAAAAATCTTTTTTGTGTAGCTTGTGCAATATTGGCCATTGGCTCTAATATTATGGCAATAGTTCCAATTGGTTTAATTTTACTTGTCGAGATAATAAAAAATAGAAAAAAACTCAAAAAGTTTTTCTATATTATGTTAATTGTTGCTATAGTGGTAGGAATAATAACAATTCCATATTTATCTAAATATATTACTGAATGGATGTATACATCAAAAAGTGCTTCAGAAACCTTTACTGATTCTATCAATTATTTTTTGATACCATTACTATATGGACCTAATTTTATAAGAAATGGTTCACTTTTTGTACAAATAAACATTTTTGAACCAATAGTAGCAGGACTTTTAGGGATATTCATGATTTTTGCAATTATAGGGTACATCACTAATTGTAAAAAAATAATACCTAATGTTTGTTTGATATACTTGATAGTGGCTTATGGATTACATGTTATATTTGGCTATGGTTTTGTAAACGGTATCCTTTATAGTCCTTTATATTGTTGGCCATTTGTACTATTAATATCATATGGAATAAATTATATATATGAAAAGATAAATAAGAAAAAAATATTTATAATAATGCTTGTTTCTCTAATATTATCTGTATTAATATATAACTTTAAATGGGTCATAAAGATGGGGGATTATTTACATCAAGAAGAATTTAATATATCGACACAAAAAAATGGAGGGATATATAAATACTTAAAAAATGGAGATTATTTTGAAACATTGTTTTACTATAATGAAGCATTATATAGATGTAGCGACGGAAAGGAAATAGTGAAACATATAGACCAACTTATGGTAGAAGAAGACTATGTTGTGGGGTTGCTAAAAGATAGCAATTGGTTTAAAATATATTTTGAAGACAATGAATTGAAATTAAATATTTCAAATAGAATAGAAACAATTGAAAAGGATAATTTTTATATTTTTGGAATGGGATTAAGAAAAAAATTTATTTTAACAAAAGAAAATGCTACAAAATATAAATTAATAGAATATGACACTAAAAAAGATATTTTAACAAATCTCACAATAGAAAAAATTGATTATAAAAATTATACAATATTTTTTAATAACAATATAAAAATATATGAAAACGAATATGGCATATATATTGAAACTGAGGGACAAATAGAAACGCTAGATGATAGTATATATATTAATATACCAAATTTTGCAGGGTATGAGCATGAAGAACAGCTGAAAATTTTGTTTAATGAAGTTATGATAAATATAACTGAAGATGGACCAAAACCAAATTTTATTGCTTATGATGGGGTGTGGTATAGAGATGCTTGCATAGTAGCTAAAGTATTGCAAGAAACTAATAATTTAGAACAAATATACACGTGGATAAATAGTATAGACAAAATTTATGATGAACAAAATGGAGTAAAAGAGGCTGATAATTTAGGACAAGTATTATATTTAATTTCACTAACAAAAAATAAAAATCAATTGATTATAGAAAAAGTGTTACAAGAAGCAGAAAATTTAAGAACAGAAGATGGATATATAGACGGATTTACAGATGGAAACAAACATCCTGTTTATCAAACAAAGTGGCTAATATATGGAATGGAAGAGTTAGGTATTGATAGTTTTTACTACAAAGTTCCAGATATAATTGATAGTTATGCTGAATTATTATGGTTTTATAAAGAAGAAAATACTCACAAAATAAAAAATAATGACAGATGGCAATACTTAGAGTTTGCCAATTTACACTATAATAAAAGTAAAATAAATTACAGAAATACAATGTATCCAATTTCTAATGAAATATTACCAAGCAAAGCAAATTTTGAAAATATGAATTTATTAAACAAAAATTTTTCAAAAGCACATATTGTTACACCACATGCTTGGAGTGCATCAGAAATGTTTTTATATTTATTAGACTTGGATAGGGGGAACATATGAAACAAATTTTAAAACTAATGAGAGTAAAACATTATATAAAAAATTTACTAATATTTTTACCATTAATATTTAGTAATAACATAACTAATATAAAATTATTAATTCAAACAATATTGGCTTTTATAATTTTTTCGTTAATAACATCAATAGTATATATCTTTAATGACTTGAAAGATGTAGAGAAAGATAAATTACATCCTACAAAAAAATCCAGACCTCTTGCATCTGGTGAGATAACAAAAAAACAGGCATACATTATTATAATAATATTAATCGGTATATGCATTATAAGTAGTATATTGATTTTTAAGGGAAATTTTAAAGCATATTTATTAATTTTAACATATGTTGCACTTAATATTTGCTATTCTTTGAAATTGAAAAATATACCTATAATTGATATTACAGTTCTTGCAATTGGGTATTTATTAAGAATCATGTATGGTGCAAGTATTATATATGTACCTGTTTCAAATTGGCTATATTTAACAGTATTATCGGCATCTTTTTATATGGCCATGGGGAAACGAAGAAATGAACTATTTGAAATAACTACTAAGAAAACAACTAGAGATGTATTAAAATATTATAATACTAATTTTTTGGATAAAAATATGTATATGTGTTTAGGCTTAGCAATTGTTTTTTATTCATTATGGTGTATGGACATATGTAAGCAAATAAATAATCGTATAAATGTAATGTATACAATACCAATTATTATCATACTTTCTATGAAATATAGTTTAAACATAGAAAAAGATGGCTCTGGAGACCCAGTAGAAGTTATTTTAAAAGATAAAACAATTATATTTTTACTATTAATACTGGCAGTGATGCTTGGAGTTAATTATATATAGGAGGATTCATTTTGGAGAAATTAGTTTTGATTGATGGAAATAGTATTATAAATAGGGCATTTTATGGGATTATGGGAAACAAAATGCTTATGACAGAAGACCGGAACATATACAAATGCAGTATATGGATTTTTAGCAATACTATTTAAAATTATGGACGATATTAATCCGGAATATTTAGGAGTGGCATTTGATTTAAAAGCTCCAACACACAGGCACAAACTATATGATGGATATAAGGCAAATAGACATGGGATGCCAGATGAACTAGCACAACAGATGCCAATTTTAAAAGATATTTTAAGAGCTATGAACATAGAAATAATAGAAAAAGAAGGCTATGAAGCAGATGATATTTTAGGAACACTTGCAAAATGGGGACAAGCACAAAACTTAGATGTAACAATAGTTACAGGAGATAGAGATAGCTTCCAATTAATAGATAAAAATATTAAGGTACGAATTCCTAGAACTAAAGCTCGGAAAGACTGAAACAGAGGATTATGATGTAAAAAAAATCTCAGAAGAATATGGACTTAAACCAACGGACTTAATTGAGGTAAAGGGGTTGGCTGGAGATACATCAGACAACATCCCTGGAGTATCTGGGGTTGGAGAAAAAACAGCAATTAATCTAATAAAGGAATATAAAACAATAGATGGAGTTTATGAGAATATAGACAATATAAAAGGCAAATTGAAAGAAAAGTTAGAACGAGATAAAGATAAAGCATTCCTTTCTAGAACACTTGGAACTATAGATCTTGAAGCTCCAATCGAAAAAAACTTAGAGAAAATTGAAGTAGAAGAATGGGATAAAGAAGCGGTTTTAGAAAAATTTAAAAAATTGAAATTTAATCGTTTCATAGATAGATTTAAACTAAATAATGTAGGTACAAAAGAAGAGGAAACTACTATTAAAATTGACTATGAACAAATTGATAACACAGATAAAATTAATAAATTAATAAAAGAAATAGAAGAAAATAAAAAAATATTTTACTATTTTGTTACTAAAAATACAGATGATAATAAAATAATCCATAAGCAAATATTAGGTATAACTATCTATTCTGAAGCTGATAAAAAGTCTTATTTTATAAGAGATATAAAACAATTTAAAGAAATTTTTGAGAATATAGAAATATTAAAAATTGGATACAAACTAAAAGAAGACTATATTTTATTAAAACAGGAAAAAATAAATCCTAAAAATTTAATGTTTGATATAGAAATCGCAGGTTATATTTTAAATTCAAATATAAGCAAATATAGTATAGAATATTTATCTAATGAATATTTGCGGATTTGAATTAGAAGAATATTTGAATCAAAATAATCATCAAGATCAAGAACAATTAAGCTTATTTAGCCAAAATGAAGATAAAGAAGATATAAAACCATATGCATATGTTTATATAATTAATAAATTGTATAGTGTATTAATAAAGAAAATGAAGGAAACAGAAGCATTAGATTTATTTAATACAATAGAAATGCCATTGGTAGAAGTTTTGGCAGATATGCAATATCAAGGAATGTATATTGACAAAGACGAATTAGTAACATATGGAAATGAATTAAAAGAAAAAATTGCGGTATTAACAAATGAAATATATGAATTGGCAGAAGAAGAGTTTAATATAAACTCAACAAAACAATTAGGAGAAGTCCTATTTGAAAAATTAAAGTTACCAGTAATAAAAAAGACAAAAACGGGATCTTCAACAGATAGTGATGTATTAGAAAAGTTGAAAAATACACATCCAATAATAGAAAAAATATTAGATTATAGACAATTAGTAAAATTAAATTCAACATATGTAGAAGGAATAATTCCATATATTAATAAAGAAACTGGAAGGATTCATTCAAGTTTTCATCAAACAGTAACTGCAACAGGCAGAATAAGCAGTACAGAGCCAAACCTTCAAAATATACCAACAAGGTTTGAACTAGGGAAAAAATTAAGAAAAGTCTTTAAACCAGAAAACAATTGTACTTATATAGATGCAGACTATTCACAAATTGAACTTAGAATTTTGGCACATATTTCTGAAGATGATAATATGATTCAGGCATTTAACTCAGGAGAGGATATTCATAAACAAGCCGCTTCTAAGGTGCTAAACATACCAATTGAAGAAGTTACCAAGGAAGAAAGGTCCAAAGCTAAGGCTGTAAACTTCGGTATTGTATATGGAATAAGTGATTTTGGTTTAGCTGAACAAATTGGAGTATCTAGAAAACAAGCAAAAGAATATATTGAGCAATACCTAGAAAAATACTCTGGTATAAAAAAATTCATGGAAACAATTGTAGAAGAAACAAAAGAAAAGGGATATGTAGAAACATTATATCATAGAAGAAGATATGTTCCAGAGTTAAAATCTAATAATTATATGGTAAGACAATTTGGAAACAGAATTGCAATGAATACTCCAATACAAGGAACAGCAGCTGACATAATGAAGATAGCAATGATAAATGTTTATAATAAATTGAAACCTATGAAATCAAAGCTAATTTTACAGGTACATGACGAATTATTAGTAGAAACATATCCAGATGAAATAGAAGAAGTAAAAAATATATTGAAAAAAGAAATGGAAAGTGTTATAAAATTAAAAGTACCATTAATAGCCGAATTATCAGAGGGAAAAAATTGGTTTGAGGCAAAATAAGGGAGGAATGAGAATGTCAATATTAGTTACAGGTGGGGCAGGATTTATAGGAAGCCACACAGTAGTTGAATTATTAGAAAAAGGAGAAAAAATTATTATAGTAGATAATTTTTGTAACAGCTCACCAGAAGTTTTAAATAAAATAAAACAAATAACAAATAAAGATTTTAAATTTTATGAAGTAGATTTATTAGATGAAGAAAATTTGGAAAAAGTATTTAAAGAAAACAATATTGAATCTGTAATTCATTTTGCAGGATTAAAAGCAGTAGGAGAATCTGTAGCAAAGCCGATAGAATATTATCATAACAATATTACAGGAACACTGATATTATTAAAATTAATGAAAAAGTACAATTGTAAAAAAATAGTATTTAGTTCATCTGCAACTGTATATGGAAATCCAGCAAGTTTACCAATAAAAGAGGATTTCCCACTATCTACAACAAATCCATATGGAAGTACAAAACTCATGATAGAACAAATTTTACAAGATGTATGTGTTGCTGATGCAGATTTTAGCGTGGCAATACTTAGATATTTTAACCCAATAGGAGCACATGAAAGTGGTCTAATTGGTGAAGTTCCAAATGGAATTCCAAACAATGTAATGCCATATATATTAAAAGTTGCGAGTGGAGAATATGAAGCTTTAACAGTATTTGGAAATGATTACAATACACCAGATGGAACAGGTGTAAGAGATTATATACATGTAGTAGATTTAGCAAAAGGACATCTAAAAGCACTAGATAAAATAAGAGAAGAAAAAGGTGTGAAAATTTACAACCTAGGAACTGGCAATGGATATTCTGTATTAGACTTAGTTACAAATTTTGAAAAAGTAAATGGCGTAAAAGTAAATTACAAAATAGGAGCAAGAAGACCAGGAGATATAGCAGCCTGTTATGCAGACCCAAGTAAAGCAAAAGAAGAACTAGGATGGACAGCAGAGCGAGGAATAGAAGAAATGTGTAGAGATGCATGGAATTTTGTAAGAAAATAGAAAATATTATACCATATTCAAATAAAATATTAAAGAAAAAAATAATATAAAAAAATTTTTTTATCGACACATTTCAACAAAAAAGTCCAAAACAAATGTGTTATAATAACACCATGGGGGCGATCCGTATGCTTTTAGATTTGCTTATTATGATACATAAAAAAAAGCTAAATAAAATGATAGAACAAAACCAAGACTATGAATGTATATTAAGGCAAAGTCAAAAACTAGACACATACATCACCGAAAAAACCATTAAATTAATAAACAAAAGCAAAGGCGCATGATTGCGCCTAAAATTTTGCCTTTATAAATTTAATAAAAAAATGTAGTCATTACAAATGATGTGAAACAAAAGCTACTACAAATTTTATAAAAGAGTTTGACAATTTATATTCTTTGGTTCACATTATTGCAATACAACAATTAGAATAACAAAACTTTAAAAACTAACTATAAAATCCGAAAAAACTCTTGCAAACTTGGAAATTTTATAAAAAGTATTGCAAAACACAAAATGTTAAAGTATAATAAAATCAATAAAAATAAAAACAGAGGAGGAAAAATATGTTGAAAGCTGTACCCCTTGATACTGTACACACACAAACATTTTTAAAAAACATATTTTTAAATTTAAAAGAAAAAATAAAGACCTATGCTGTGGTCTTAGGTTGTTATACCTAAGAATATAGCATAGGTTTTTTGAATATAAAAAAATAAAATGTAGGGGTCGCCGCCCACAGCGACCCGCAAAAAAGGAGAGAATTTCAAATGAAAAAATTAAAAACAAAAAATGGAATCACACTAATAGCATTAGTAATAACAATAATAGTAATGTTAATACTAGTAGCAGTAACAATAAGTATGG
>USOV01000014.1 GCA_900556455.1 uncultured Clostridium sp.
GGAGGTTGCGACACACAAGGTGTAAAAAAACAAATATATTGTATCTATGGCGAATCGAGATGTGTCAATTTTATTTCGGGTCGCTGTGGGCGGTAACCCCTACATTTTTGGAATTGTCAAATTTTCCGACGAGATTGGGCGGACTTTTTCAAATTTTTTTAAAGAGTTCGACAAATTATAATTTATCTACCTTAGATCTTAATCTATACAGTTTTACAAGATAAATAATTAAGCTAGTAGCAAATATTATCGCCGACAACATCTGTGATACTCTTATATCCTTAAACATTAAGCTATCTGTTCGTAATCCCTCTACAAAAAATCTTTCTAATGAATATAACATAAAATATGTACAAGCTATTTGTCCTTTAAATTTTCTCTTATTTTTCAAAATCAATAAAATTATAAATATTGATAAACAAGCTACACTTTCATATAAAAATGTTGGATGAACTTCTACGTATCCTCCAGACTCTATTATACCCATTCTAAAAAGTGAATTTGTAGCCGTTCCATAAGCCTCAACATTTACAAAATTCCCCCATCTTCCAATTGCTTGTCCCAACACTAACCCTGGTGCCACATAATCCATTAAATCTAATAAACTAATTTTTTTCTTCTTGCAAAATATGAAACAGGTAATTAATCCCCCAATTACTGCTCCATATATTGCAATTCCTCCATTTCTTAAAATTAGTATTTCTTTTGGATTTTGTATATAATATTTCAAATTAAATAGTATATAATATAGTCTCGCACTTACTATAGAAATTGGAATTACATATAAACTTAAATCTATTACATCATTAAACTTAATTTCATATAGTCCATCCCTTTTTTTAAACATAATCAGTGCTAAAATCATTGCCGAAACAATTAATATTGCATACCAATATATTTCAATTTCAAATATCTTAAATGCTACACTGGAAATATTAAACTCTAAATTTAATCCTGGGAATCTAACTAAATTCATTATTTACCTCTTACTATAGAAATTACCATATTCTCTTCTTTAAACACTTCTTTTAAAATATTTTCGGCATACTCTTTTGTTACTTGGCTAAAGTCTTCTAGGTAATCAAAACTATTTATTCCCTTAAAATAATCCGAAATAAACATTCTTCCAATTGCTGCTACATCATTGTATTCCTTGATATATCCACCATATATCATATTTTTTATTCTATTAAAATGCTCTTCATTTAAGCCACATTCTTTGTATTTAGCCATTTGGTTACAAATTGCTTCTAATACTTTTTTTGGTTCTTTTGATTGCCCTGTAATCATTACATGAGCATATGTTTTTTCAAACTCATATTCAAAATAAGGCTCAGACATAATTATTCCCTGCTCATATAAATTTTTATACGTTTCAGAACTTTTTCCTATTAGCATATTAAGCAAAACTTCTATTGCGATATGTTTTTTTATTACACTTTCCTTATCTTCTTTTTCGCTTAAATTCACATCTTTTATTCCAATTACGAAAAGAGGCATACTTACTTCCATTTCTGTTGAAATTTCTTTTCTAACTATTTTTGCTGGCTCTTCTTCCCTAATTCTTTTTATTTCTCCTAAAGGCTTTTCATTTTTGACTATACGTCTTTTTATTTCTTCTATTAGTTCTTCTGGAACAAAATCTCCAACCACACACATTACCATATTACTTAAATTATAAAATGTATTATAGCATTTATAAAGAACCTCTTTATCTATAGCTTTTATTGAATCTACAGTACCGGCAATATCTATTGTTATTGGATTTTTTTCATACATGCTTCTTATTGCATTCATATATACTACCCACTCAGGGTAATCATCATACATCATTATCTCTTGAGATATAATACCTTTTTCTTTTTCAACATTTTCGTCTGTAAAATATGGATGTTGTACATAGTCCATAAGTTCGTCTAACGCTGGGTAAAAATTATCTGTACATTCAAAAAGATATGCTGTATGATTTGTTGTTGTATATGCATTTGCGTCTACTCCTAGTTCTGTTAAAGTGTCTAAGCTATTTTTTCCACTTTCTTGTTCAAACATTTTATGTTCTAGGTAGTGTGCAATTCCCTCTGGGACTTCTGTTACTTTAGTTTCTCCTGGGACTACAAATTTATTATCTATTGAGCCATAATTTGTTGCCCAAATCACATATTTTTTTTGTATACCCTTTTTAGGCATTATCATTATAGTTAAACCATTTTCTAATTTTTCTATATATAATTTTTCTTTTACTTTTGAGTTTTCTATAATTTGCATCATTTTTCTCCTTCCAAAATATTAATTTCTTAAGAAATAAATCGTATTAATTTTAATGTTTTGGGCCACTTTTTGTATATCCTCTTTAGTCACTTTACTTATTTTCTCCTCATATTCTTCAAATGTAGTAAATTTATCAGAAAGTTCTTGTCCTAAATAATAAGTTAATTCTGAATCTTGTTCTTCTCTTGTGGTTCTAAGCCCTGCTATCATATATTTTTTTGCATTTTCAATATCTTCCTCAGTAAAGTCACCATTTCTCATAGCTTCTAATTGTTCCTTTATTACATTTACCGCTTTTTCATAATTTTGTATTTCAATTCCACATCTAATATAGATATTATTTTTAGGTTTTACATAGTTTGACCTTGCTGTATATGCTAAGCTTTCTCTTTCTCTTACATTTTGGAATAATTTTGATGTTGCTCCTTCTCCTAAAATAACATTATATAAAGATATCTTGTATTTACTATCTTCTTCATCTAATTTTACATCTGTTCCAATAACAAGTTTTCCTTGTGTTACATCCATTTTTTCCTCAATTACTTTTGGCTTTTCATTATTAAAATCAAATGATTTTTCTGCATTTATAATATGAATATCTGTTCTTGATTGCAATTTTTGTACATTTTCATTTTTTTTCACAGTACTTAATACTTCGTCCTCATTTATGTCTCCTGAAACAAATATATCAATCTTTGCAGTATTTATTATTTTTTTATAATGTTCATATAAATTTTGTCCATCTATCTTACTTAAATCTTCTACATAACCATATTTGTATAATCCATATATCTTGTTTCTATACATTTCTTCTACACATCTATCAAAAGCATATCTATCTTTATTATCAATTTTTGCTTCAATAATTTGTTTCATGTTTTCTTTTTCTGTTTTTAAATATTCTTCATTAAATTGATTATTTTCTACTAATGGATTAAATATGATATCTAATAATAAATTTATCCCTTTACTTAAGTTACTTTCCTTAGTTTCTAGGAATTCGTCATTTACCATTTCTAAATAGAATTTAAGTATTTGATTATCTCCTGTTTTTTCTACACCGCAGTCAAATGTTGCTCCATACATATTTTCAAGAGCAATGCTTATTTCTTCTTGTGATTTTAAATTGTTGGTTCCCCTTCTTAATACTGCTGGGATTATGGCATTATATGTGACTGTTTTTCTATCTAATGGTACACTTAAAAATACAGCAATTAAATTGGTTTTAAATTTTTCTGTTCCAATACAATGTAGTTTTACACTTTTTTTAATTTCTTCTGTTTTATATGACATAGTTCTTCTCCTTTATATCACTTTATATTTAATTTTTTCCCTATTAATATTTAATTATTCATCACATTTCAGCCGTTTTGCATATTTTATAAAAAAGATAGGCTGAACGTCAGTAATTATTTTAAAATAAAAAGGCGAAAAGTATTTATTTCTTACCTTCTCACCTCTAATTTCTATTTTAAAATTTTCTTTTTCTAGCTGCTTCTGATTTTTTCTTTCTTTTTACACTTGGCTTTTCATAATGTTCTCTTTTTCTAACCTCTTGTAGTACACCATTTCTTACACATTGTCTTTTAAATCTTCTTAATGCGTCTTCTATATTTCCATTATTAACTTTAATTTCTGCCATTTTTGTTTCCCTCCCCCCGCTTTTTCTTTCCTACTGCTGGGATTATCATAACTTTGTATATTATACAAAAAAATGGCAATTTTGTCAACAGTTATATGTAAAAATTGGCAAAAACAAAGGGTAAATGCCTTTTTTGAGACTGTTTTTTCCTCATTATTAACTATTTGCGAAAAAAGAAAGGCTTTAAGCCTTTCTTTTTACTTATCATATTCGAATAAATCTCCTAATGGTTTTTCTTCATTTATTCTTTTTATTGCTTCTGCAAATAATGGTGCTATTGATACTACTTTTATTTTATCTATATGTTTTTCTGGTTCTAGTGGTATTGTATTTGTTACTACCAATTCTTTAATTGGTGAATTTTCTATTCTTTCTATTGCTGGTCCAACTAATACTCCATGTGTTGCTCCTGCATATATTTCTTTTGCACCATGTTTTTTTAATATATTTGCAGCTTCCACAAGTGTTCCAGCTGTACTTACTTCATCATCAAATATTAATGCTGTTTTTCCTTCGACATTTCCAATTATGTTTGTTGCTACTGCGTTGTCATTATTTGATTCCCTTCTTTTATCTATTAGGGCAAGTGGACATTCAAAAAATTCTGAATATTTATATGCTTTTTTTGAACTTCCTGCATCTGTTGCTACTACTACTATATCTTCTAAGTTTTTATTTTGAAAGTATTTTTCAAGTAATTGTTTTCCTGATAATCTATCACAATATATATCAAAATATGATTGTATTGCAGAATTATGTAAGTCACATGTTATTACTCTGTCTGCTCCTGCTGCTTCTAAAAGTTGTGCCATTAATTTGGCTGTTACTGGTATTCTTGGTTGGTCTTTTTTATCTGACCTTGAATACATAAAATATGGTAATACAGCAGTTATTCTTTTTGCAGATGCTCTTTTTGCAGCATCAATTGTAATTAATAATTCCATAATTCTCTCATTAACTGGTGGCTCTGTTGTTTGTACTATGTACACATCATAATCTCTTACTGTTTCTTCAAATTGAACAAAGTTGTTATCATTTTTGAACTTAAAAGAATCTTTTTTCCCCATTGGTAATCCTAAGCAATCACATACCTCTTGCGTAAATTTTTCTGCTGAGTTACAAGCAAAAATCTTAATCTTATTCACAATAATTCCTCCCAAAATTGAATTTTATGTCGAAAAAAATCACATGTAATTATATTTTAACACTTTTTATTATCCTTTTCAACAAAAACCGAGAACATTTTTTAAATGTTCTCGGTTTTATTATTATTCTGCAGTTTCTTCTGTTTTTTCTTCATTTACTGGTTTTGCTATTACATTTTTGTAATCTGGCATACCTGTTCCTGCTGGTATTAGTTTTCCTATAATTACGTTTTCTTTTAGTCCAATTAAGGAATCTCTCTTTCCTTTTATTGCTGCTTCTGTTAATACTCTTGTTGTTTCTTGGAATGATGCTGCTGATAAGAAGCTTTCTGTAGCAAGTGATGCTTTTGTTATTCCTAGTAATACTCTTATTCCTGTTGCTTCTTTCTTTCCTTCTTCTCTCATTTGTTTGTTTATGTCTTCTAGTTCATTTCTGTCTACTAATGAACCTGGGAATAATTTTGTATCTCCTGGGTCTTCAATTTTAATTCTTTTTAACATTTGTCTACCAATTACTTCAATGTGTTTATCGTTTATATCAACACCTTGGTTTCTATAAACTTTTTGAACTTCTGTTGTTAAGTATTTAAATACTCCTTCTGGTCCTTTTATTGCAAGTATTTCACTAGGATTTATTGAACCTTCTGTAATTGCTTCTCCTGCTTCTATTTCATCTCCATCTTTTACTCTTAGTTTTGAACCGAAGCTTATCAAGTATGTTTTTGCATTATCCTTACCTGTTACTGTTACTTCTTTTCTCTTCTTAGAGTCTTCGATTGATACTTTTCCGTTTATTTCAGAAATTACTGCAACACCCTTTGGTTTTCTTGCTTCAAATAGCTCTTCAACCCTTGGAAGACCTTGTGTAATATCTCCTCCTGCAACACCACCAGTGTGGAATGTTCTCATTGTAAGCTGAGTACCAGGTTCACCAATTGATTGTGCAGCTATAATACCAACTGCTTCACCAATATTTACTTCTTTTCTTGTTGCAAGTCCCATACCATAGCATTTAGCACAAACACCATGTCTTGTCTTACATCCAAGTGCTGAACGTACTTTAACACTTGTATATCCTGCTTCAATAATTTTATCTGCAATACTTGGTGTAATTAATGTGTCTGTATCCACAATTAGTTCCCCTGTTTGTGGATTAACTATATTTTCAAATGCATATCTACCTACAAGTCTTTCATGTAGTTTTTCTATTATTTGATTTCCATCTTTAATATCTTCTACTTCAATATATTCATCTGTTCCACAGTCATGTTCTCTAACTATGATGTCTTGAGAAACGTCAACTAATCTTCTTGTTAAGTAACCAGAGTCAGCTGTTCTTAATGCAGTATCTGCTAAACCTTTTCTAGCACCATGTGATGAAATAAAGTATTCTAGAGCATCTAGTCCCTCTCTAAAGCATGCTTTAATAGGAATTTCAACTGCTTTACCAGATGTATTTGCCATAAGTCCACGCATACCTGCAATTTGACGTAATTGGTTCATATTACCTCTGGCTCCAGATTGTGCCATCATATATATTGGGTTTAATTCATCAAAGTTGTCTTTCATTGCTTCTGTAACATCATCTGTTGCTTTTTCCCATACTTTAATAACTGAATCATATCTTTCATCGTTTGTTATTAAACCACGTTTATATTGTTTTGCTATTTCTTCAACTTGTTTGTCTGAGTTTGCTAAAATCTCTTTCTTTGCTTCTGGCACTGCAACATCTGCAACAGACACTGTAAATGCACCTTTTGTTGCATATTTGTAACCTAAAGCTTTAATATAATCTAGCACTTCTGCTGTTACATTTAATCCATGAGCATCAATACATTTTGCAATTATTGATCCTAAGTTTTTCTTCATAACAGGGAAGTTAATTTCTTTTTGGAATTCATTTTCTGGTTTGCTTCTATCTACAAATCCTAAGTCTTGTGGAATTCCTTGGTTGAATATTATTTTTCCTGCTGTTGTTTCTATTGTTCTAGTTTTGCTTACTCCATCTACATCTTTTGTAATTCTTACTTTTATTTTAGCATGTAAGCCTAAATCACCATTTTGGTATGCAAGAAGAACTTCATCTTCATCAATAAAGTACATACCTTCTCCTGGTTCTCCAGATACTTCCATTGTTAAGTAGTAACTTCCAAGTATCATATCTTGTGTTGGAACTGTTACTGGTTTACCATCTTGTGGTTTAAGTAAGTTATTTACTGAAAGCATTAAATATCTTGCTTCTGCTTGTGCTTCTGGTGATAATGGAACGTGAACTGCCATTTGGTCACCATCGAAGTCAGCATTGAATGCTGTACAAACTAATGGGTGTAATTTTATTGCTCTACCTTCTACTAGTACTGGTTCAAATGCTTGTATACCTAGTCTGTGAAGTGTTGGAGCACGGTTTAACATAACTGGATGGTCTTTTATAACTTCTTCTAATATGTCCCATACTTCTGGTCTTAATTTTTCTACCATTCTTTTAGCATTTTTAATATTATGTGCTAGTCCTCTTCCAACTAACTCTTTCATAACAAATGGTTTGAATAATTCTATTGCCATCTCTTTTGGAAGACCACATTGATAGATTTTTAATTCTGGTCCAACTACTATAACTGAACGTCCAGAATAGTCAACCCTTTTTCCTAATAGGTTTTGTCTAAATCTACCTTGTTTTCCTTTTAGCATATCTGACAATGATTTTAATGGTCTATTTCCAGCTCCTGTAACTGGTCTTCCACGTCTACCATTATCTATTAATGCATCTACAGATTCTTGAAGCATTCTTTTTTCATTTCTTACTATTATTTCTGGCGCTCCAAGTTCTAATAATCTTTTTAATCTGTTATTTCTATTTATTACTCTTCTATATAAGTCATTTAAGTCAGATGTAGCAAATCTACCACCATCTAATTGAACCATTGGTCTTAATTCTGGTGGAATTACTGGTATAACACTCATTATCATCCATTCTGGTCTATTTCCAGATATTCTAAAGCTTTCAACTGTATCTAATCTTTTTACAAGTTTTGCTCTTTTTTGTTCAGTTGATTTTTCTATTTCTTTCTTTAGTTTTGCTGATAATTTTTCTAAGTCTATTTCTTTTAGTAATGTTCTTATAGCTTCTGCTCCCATTTTTGCTGTAAAAGAACCTTTTCCGTATTTTTCTTCAGCATCACGGTATTCTTTTTCTGTTAATACTTGGCATTTTGTAAGTCCTGATGAACCTTTATCAACTACTATGTAAGATGCAAAATATATTACTTTTTCTAGGCTTCTTGGTGATATATCTAGCATTAATGCTACTCTACTTGGAATTCCTTTAAAATACCAAATATGTGCAACTGGTGATGCAAGTTCAATATGTCCCATTCTTTCACGTCTTACTTTAGATTTTGTAACTTCAACACCACATCTATCGCATATTATTCCTTTATATCTTATTCTTTTATATTTACCACAATGGCATTCCCAGTCTTTTGTAGGTCCAAATATTTTTTCACAGAATAATCCATCTTTTTCTGGTTTTAATGTTCTATAGTTTATTGTTTCTGGTTTTTTTACTTCACCTTTTGACCATTCTCTTATTTTGTCATCAGATGCAAGTCCTATTTGGATTTTGTCAAAAATTTCTAATTCGTCTTTGTTTTCTGTATTTTCCATTTATGTGTAGCCCTCCTTGTACACAAGAATTATTAATTTTTTAAAATTGCATTTTTTCTAATAAAACACACATTGCTAGAACAATTCCTTTGGGTTTGTATTTTATTTCTAATGTAATTTTATATCATTATTCAATTTTATATTGGGCGCCCTGGAATGCGCCCTCTACACGTTTGCAATAAATTTATTCATTCACTCTCTTATTCTTCAAATGAATCGTCATCATTTTCTAGGTTATCTTCTGCAAGTTCATTGTCAAATATATCGCTATCGTCTTCATCATCTAAAAGAATTTCATCTTCTATAAAGTCATTACTTAATTCTTCGTCATCTACTACTGCTTCTTCTGGCTTTGGAAGCACATCTCTATCTTCTAAATTAAAGTCTATTCCTTCTTCAATATTTTCTTTAAGTTCTAGTTCTTCGTTATCTTTAGAATATAAACGAACATCTAGTCCTAAGCTTTGTAGCTCTTTTATTAATACTTTAAAGCTTTCTGGTACCCCTGGTTCTGGAACATTGTCACCTTTAACAATTGCTTCATAAGTTTTTACTCTACCTACAACGTCATCTGATTTGATAGTTAAGATTTCTTGTAATGTGTATGCAGCTCCATATGCTTCTAGAGCCCAAACTTCCATTTCACCAAATCTTTGTCCACCAAATTGAGCTTTACCTCCAAGAGGTTGTTGTGTTACTAATGAGTAAGGTCCTGTAGAACGAGCATGTATTTTATCATCAACTAAGTGGTGAAGTTTTAACATATACATTACACCAACTGTAATTGGTTTATCAAATGGTTCACCTGTTCTACCATCATATAAAATTGTTTTTCCATCTTCAGATAATCCAGATTCTTTTAATAATTCTTCAATATCTTCTTCTGATGCACCGTCAAATACTGGTGTTGCAACTTTTAATCCAAGTAATCTTGCAGCTGCTCCTAAATGTACCTCTAAAACTTGCCCTAAGTTCATACGAGATGGCACACCTAATGGGTTTAATACAACATCTACTGGAGTTCCATCTGGCATAAATGGCATATCTTCAACTGGTAATATTCTTGAAACAACACCTTTGTTTCCGTGACGTCCAGCCATTTTATCTCCAACAGAAATCTTTCTTTTTTGAGCTATATAAACTCTTATTACTTCATTTACTCCAGGTCCAAGTTCCTCTGAATTTTCTCTTGTATAGATTTTAACATCAACTATTGTTCCTGCTTCTCCATGTGGTACTCTTAAAGATGTATCACGTACTTCTCTTGCTTTTTCACCAAATATAGCACGTAGTAATCTTTCTTCTGCAGTAAGTTCTGTTTCTCCTTTTGGAGTAACTTTTCCAACTAGGATATCTCCTGGTCTTACTTCTGCACCAATTCTTACAATTCCTCTTTCATCAAGATCTTTTAAGCTATCTTCACCTACATTTGGAATATCTCTAGTTATCTCTTCTGCACCAAGTTTTGTATCACGGCATTCACAATCGTATTCCTCAATATGTATAGATGTGTAAACATCTTCTTTTACTAATCTTTCACTTAATAATATAGCATCCTCGTAGTTGTAACCTTCCCAAGTTGTAAATGCAATAAGTACGTTTTTACCTAATGCCATTTCTCCGTTTTGTGTTGAAGGTCCATCTGCAATAACATCTCCAGCTTTAACTTTTTCACCTTTTACAACTATTGGTTTTTGGTTGATACATGTTCCTCCATTTGTTCTTTTAAATTTACGTAATCTATATGTATCTAAACCTGCTTTTGTTTTTATTGTGATGTCATCTCCTGTTACTTTTTCAACAACACCATCATGTTCTGCTAAAACTGTTATTCCACAGTCTTTTGCAGCTCTGTATTCAATACCTGTTCCAACTATTGGTGAATCTGTAATCATAAGTGGAACTGCTTGACGTTGCATGTTTGCACCCATTAATGCACGGTTTGCGTCATCATGCTCTAAGAAAGGTATCATTGCTGCTGCAACTGAAACTAATTGTTTTGGAGAAACGTCAACATAGTCTACTTTATCTGCTTCAACTTCAATTATTTCGTCTAAATATCTTACTTTTATTTTTTTGTTTACAAATTTTCCATCTTTATCAAGTGGTTCTGATGCTTGAGCTATAATGTGCCCATCTTCTTCGTCTGCTGTCATATATACAACTTCATCTGTTACTTTATGTGTTTCTGGATCTACTCTTCTATATGGTGTTTCAACAAATCCATATTCATTTATAATTGCAAATGTTGAAAGTGCTGAAATAAGTCCTATGTTTGGTCCTTCTGGAGATTCTATTGGGCATAATCTTCCATAGTGAGTATAGTGAACGTCACGTACTTCAAATCCTGCTCTATCTCTTGAAAGTCCTCCTGGTCCTAATGCAGAAATTCTTCTTTTATGTGTTAATTCTGAAAGTGGGTTTGTTTGATCCATAAATTGTGATAATTGAGAACTTCCAAAGAATTCTCTAATTGCTGATGTGATTGGTTTTGTGTTTATTAATGTTTGTGGTGTAATTACGTCTAAATCTTGGATTGTCATTCTTTCTCTTACAACTCTTTCTAGTCTTGTTAAACCAATTCTGAATTGGTTTTGTAGTAATTCACCAACACATCTAATACGTCTGTTTCCTAAATGGTCAATATCATCCACATTTCCTAAATCATATTGTAAATTCAATAAATAATTTATTGATGAGATAATATCTTCTGTTACAATATGTTTTGGAACTAATTCTTCCATTCTTTCTTCAATTACTTTTTCTAGGTCTTTTTTATCTGTATTTTCTAGTATGTTTTTCAATACTTCGTAATTTACTTGTTCTTTTACTTGTAAGTTTTTAAGTTCTACAAATTCATGAATATCAACAGTTCCATTACCTATAATTTTTACTTTCTTTTCATTTACTTTAATCCCTACAACATTTATTCCAGAATTTTGGATATCTTTTGCAACTTCTGGTGTTATAACATTATCTGCTTCTACAAAAACTTCTCCTGTTTCTGCATTTATAATGTCGTTAAATGCCACTTTGTTTGCTATTCTTGAAGCTAAACTTAATTTTTTATTAAATTTGTATCTTCCAACTTTTGCTAAGTCATATCTTCTTGGATCAAAGAATAAATTGTTAAATAAATTTCTTGCTGCATCTACTGTTGGTAATTCTCCTGGTCTTAATTTTTTGTATATTTCTACAATTGCTTCATCTGCTGTTTTTACAGTATCTTTCGCTATTGTAGAAAGTATTTTTTCATCTTCTCCAAATAAATCTATTATTTGTTCATCAGATACTAGTCCTATTGCTCTAAGTAATGTTGTAACAGGTAATTTTCTTGTTCTATCTATTCTTACATAGAAAACATCGTTTGCATCTGTTTCATATTCAAGCCATGCTCCACGAATTGGCATAACTGTTGCTTTATATAGTTTTTTACCTGTTTTATCATAATCAGATTCATAGTAACAACCTGGTGATCTAACAAGCTGACTTACAACAACTCTTTCTGCACCATTTATGATAAATGTTCCACTATCTGTCATAAGTGGGAAATCACCTAAGTAAATTTCCTGCTCTTTTATTTCTCCTGTTTCACGGTTTATTAATCTTACTTTTACATGTAATCTTGTTGAATATGTAGCATCTCTTTCTTTTGCTTCTTCTAATGAGTATTTTGTTTCTTCTTCCATATAATAGTCGAAAAACTCTAACACTAAATTTCCTGTGTAATCAACAATTGGCGAAATATCTCTTAATACTTCTCCTAATCCTTCCTTAACAAACCAATCATAAGAATCTTTTTGTACTTGAATTAAATTTGGTATATCTATGAAGTCCCCTATTCTTGCAAAGGTTTTTCTCTTTGCTTTTCCAATGTCCATGTCTGTTAACAAAATAAATCAACTCCCTATATTTTTTTGAGCAGGATATATTGTTTTTAAAGAAAGTCCCTCTTAAAAATAAAATGTTTTATTTACTTGCAAAACTGCGCTGCCCTAAGCAATTTTGTTTTCAATAGTCTTAGATTAAATTTAATTCCTCTTCCTTTAAATTAATAACATAACAAAAAAGTGTAGTTAGATTTATCATCTAATTAAACATAATTTTTATGTTTCTACACTTTTATTAATTTTAATTTATTAAAATCTTGTTATCTTCTATTTTAATCACCATCTAATATAATATTATTTTATGTGCACTTTTTAACAAAAACGCAAAATGTGCTTTATAATAATACCATACACCCCTAAGGCTTGTCAATACTTTGGTGAAAAAATTTTATTCTACAGTCGCATCTAAGAAATATTCTATTGTGTCCATAGATATATTTCCGCCTTCTGTTTCTACTTCTACTACATAACAATATTCATCATCTAATTTATATGCAAAATATAAATCTACATATGTTCCATAATCATCCTCATATGTTATTGTTCTCAATTTATACTCTTTACCATTTACTGTATATGTTTTTGTTTCACTTATTTTTTGGTTTTTATATAAACTAGATGTTAGATTATATTCTTTTTCTAAATCTTTTGTATAATCATCTACTGTATCATAGTCTATAGATACAGTTATTGTATTATAGTTGTCATCTCGATATGTTTTCATTTCTTCCGAGTTATAAGTAGATGCCTCAAAATTATCTGGTACAGTATATTTTACAATATAGCCATCATATGTAACTTCTGGTTTGTCACTTCCAGTTACACTATTACCTTCTAATAGTCCACTTTGTTCTATAAATTTGTATAGTACTGAATTCTGTAAATTTGTAACAAGTGTTTCTTGATCTTTTTCATTTAATTCATTAATTATTACTGCATTTCCAACATCTACTTTTTGCACTTCTACCCCATATGTAAAATCATATGCACAGTTTAAGTTTATTTTTCCAAGTTCTGATTCTTCTGCTGTAAGTATTAAATTTCCTTTATAATTTTTTCCATTTTTTACTACATTTCCTGAAGCAATTACTTTTAATCCTTCAATTTCAGTAGATGCTTCAAAAGTAGTTTGATCTTTTTGTGTTTCATAATTACATATTATAACAAAATCTTCTTCCTGGGCTGTAACTGTAATCTTAGCTGTTCCTTTATTTTTATTTTCTTTTTTATCCTCAGCTTTTATTTTTACAAGTTCTATTTTTTCTCCATCATATTGCTCATATAATGTAACTTCATAATTTTGTTCTTCCATACTAGCTATTATACCTGAAACTACATCTTCTCCATCTTTTAGTTCAATAGAAAAACCTGTAAATTTATTTAATAATCCTTTTGTGTGAATTGAAATTACAGCACTATAGTCTTCATCATATTCTGTATCTTCAAGTTCTATAATAATGTTATTGATACCCTCTATAATGTCTTCTTTGCAATCTCCAAGTGAACTATTAAATTTTTCATTTTGTTTTAAATTTTCTAAAAGTTCTTTGCATAGTGCAAAAAATTGTTGTTGGGTTAAACTTAATGTTGATATTTTTACTTTTCCATTTTTATTTTGTGTAAATTCTTTTTGTGAAATTGTTTTAATTACCTCTTCTTCTACAGCTTCCATTAAGGCCTTTTGGTCTAATGTAGCTATTTTTCCAGAAGTTTCTGTAAGGTTTGAATCTCCCATATATTCTTGTGGAATTTCAAGATATTTATCTAGCCAGTCTGGCAAATATACATATCCTTTTTCATCTTGTAGAATAGCTGTAGCATTTAAAAGGTTTTTATTACTATATGTAACATTAAAGTTTTCATTGACTACCATATTAGATGTATCAACTTCCATGTTTAGCCCAATATTTGCTTCTTTTAACATAGTATTTATTGCTTGTATTTCTTCATTATCTGATTCAATACTTGCAGTAATGTTCATTGTGCCCTTCATTGTAGAATATTGTTCCTCACTAGTTTCAAATATTTCAAAAGCACTACTAATAGTTTTTTTGAATATTTTCTTTGGTGTGCCATTTATTTTTAAATATACGACACCTGAAATTAGCATTAGTACAATTAGTATTATTGGTATTAAAATAAATAAGATTTTTTTATTTTTCATCAAATCACTCCTTTGTGTCATATTATAACATATGATTTTGTGAGTGCAAAGTAATTTTTATAAAAAATTATTCCATTAAATAAAATCCCATATGTTTTTGTAATTCCACATCTATTGTTTTTCTTACATACAACCTGTTTTCCTTGCAATATTTCTGTACTGCTTTTTCTGTTTCTGAACCAAATTTTCCGATTTGGTGTCCCTATGAAAAAGCCTAACTCTTTTAATTTTTTTTGAATTTGTAACACATCTGAACCATACATTCCAGATTTAAGATCTCTAAATCCTGTTCCAAAGTCTCCATATGAGCCATTTGCGATTACAACTTTTGTTCCAACAGGTATGATGTTATATAGTTCTGCTACATCATCATTATTCATTCTTATACAACCATGTGAACTTGCCCATCCAACCGAATATAGATCCAATGTTCCATGTATTCCGAATTTTCCCCAAGGGACGTTTAGTCCCATCCATCTTCCTCCGGAATCCTTCTCCCCATGTATCTTTTCCAACTATTTTCCAGGTTCCTATTGGAGATGGAGTTGACCATTTTCCTCCAGAGCATGGATATGTTTTTATTATTTTACTATTCTGAATTAAATAAAGCTTCGATTCTTCAACATCCACTAATATTTCGTATTCGTCTTTTGGCGGACTTACAGATGTAATTATTGTTTTGTTCCTGTCCAAAAGCAAAAATATAGCAGACATTATGCCTGCTATAACTATAATATATATGATTGTTTTTTTAATATTTTGTTTTTTTAATATAATCATAATTAATTATATTAAATTTGATATTAAATATTCATAAATAATAATTAGGGCAGACACTTGGTCTGCCCCCTACAAATAAATTAATAATATCTTATTCTTTTACTTCAGTTGTTGTTTCTTCTGTTACTGTATCTGTAACTTCTTCTACAACTGGATTTTCTGTTTCAACTGCTGGTGCTTCTTCTGGAGCTTCTGTCATTTCTTCTTTTAAAACTATTTCTTTAGTTTCAATTCTTGCTCCTACTTGCTCTTTAGTTTTAGCAGATTTTCCAAGTTTGTTTCTTAAATAGAATAGTTTTGCTCTTCTTGCTTTACCAACTCTTACTACTTCTATTTTTTCTACTGTTGGAGAGTGAACTAAGAATGTTTTTTCTACACCAACACCATACGAAATTCTTCTTACTGTAAATGTTTGGTTAACTCCTCCACCTTGTACTTTTATTATTGTTCCTTCGAAAACTTGGATTCTTTCTCTGTTTCCTTCTTTAACTCTAACATGAACTTTTACTGTGTTTCCAACTTTTAATTCTGAGATTTTATTTTTCATTTGTTCATGTTCAATTGATTTAATGATATCCATCTATGATATCCTCCTTCCTTTTTCTAACTTCTAACTTCTATTTTCTAGAAGTAAATCTGGTCTTTTTTGTTTTGTTATTTCTATAGATTTTTGTTTTCTCCACTCTTCAATTTGTTTATGATTTCCGAGAGAGTAAAACTTCTGGTACTTTTTTATTTGAAAATATTTCTGGTCTTGTATATTGTGGATATTCTAAAAGTCCATTTGAAAAAGATTCTTCGATTGTAGATTCTTCGCTTAATACCCCATCAACATATCTACTAACAGAATCTACTAAAACCATTGCTGGTAGTTCTCCTCCTGTTAATACATAATCTCCTATAGATATTTCTTCATCTACAATTTCATCTAAAACTCTTTGGTCAATTCCCTCATAGTGTCCGCATAGTAAAATTATATTTTCTTCTTTACTTAAAAGTTTTACTTTTTCCTGATTCAAAGTTTTTCCTTGTGGTGATAAATATATTGTTTTTGCATTGTTGGCATCTAGGCTTTTAAATGCATCATATACAACATCTGGTTTTATAACCATACCTGCTCCACCACCATATGGAGTGTCATCAACTTTTTTATGTTTGTCTTTTGAAAAATCCCTAATATTAATTATATTTATCTCTATTAGTTCTTTTTTACAAGCTCTGCCAATTATACTTTGCTTTAATGGCTCAAACATTTCTGGGAAAAGTGTTAGAATGTTTATTTTCATTATATTAAACCTTCCATTAATTTTACTGTTATTTTTCTATTTGGAATATCAACATTTTTTATTACTTCCTTTATTGCTGGTAGTAATATTTGTTTTCCTTTTTCATTTTTTACAACATATATGTCATTGCTTCCTGTATTAAAAACATCATCCATTTTTCCAAGAATTTCTCCTTCTACTGTTACGACCTCGCATTCAAGCAGGTCTACAATATAATAAGAATTTTCTTGTAATTCAGGTAATTGTTCTCTACTTACTTTTATATATAAGTTTCTTAAAGCTTCTGCTGAATCAATATCATCTATTCCTTTAAGTTTTAGTAATACCATATTTTTGGCATATCTTACACTTTCAATTTTACATTCTATTAATTCAGTCTTTTTTTGAACATATATGGTTTCAAATGTTTCAAACTCTTTTATATCATCTGTAAAAGGTTTTACTTTCACAAATCCTTTTAATCCATTTGTATTTACAATTTGACCTATTTCAAAATATTTATCCATATTCTAACCTTAATCAATAAATTCTATAGTTATTTTTTTGTTTTCTTTTGCAGCTAGAGCTTTCATTATTGTTCTTATTGCTTTTGCAATTCTTCCTTCTTTTCCAATAACTTTGCCCATATCTTTTTCTGCAACTTTTACTTCGTATATAACAGATTGTTCTCCTTCTACTTCATTTATTAAAATAGCTGATTCATCTGTTACTAAACTTTTAATGATTGTTGTTAATGTTTCTTTCACTTAAAATGCCTCCAAATTATTTTTTCTCGATTAAACGTTTTACTGTTTCTGTTGGTTTTGCGCCATTTTTTAACCATTTTTCTATTTTTTCATTGTCTAATTTTAATTCAGATGGTTCAACCATTGGGTTGTATGTTCCAACTTGGTCTATTATTTTTCCATCTCTTGGTGATTTAGAATCAGCAACAACTATATGATAGAAAGGTGCTTTTTTCTTTCCTGCTCTTTGTAGTCTTATTTTTACCATTTTTTTCACCTCTTTTTCTTATTTTTGGTTTTATATTTTTAAATTTAATAACTAGTTAAAATTTCATTCCTTTTAGTGTTTTCTCGTCTATGCCTTTTAGCATGTTTTTCATGCCACCTTTGTTGTTTTTCATCTTTTTCATTAGTTTTTGTGTCATTTCATATGAGCTTATAAATTTATTTATGTCTTGTACTTTTGTTCCACTTCCTTTTGCTATTCTTTGACGTCTGCTTGCATTTAATAATTTTGTGTTTTTCTTTTCTTCTTTAGTCATGGAACATATTATTGCTTCTATTTTTACAAATTCTTTGTCGTCTACTTTTATATCTCCAAATTTGTTCATTCCTGGTATCATTTTTAATATTGATGAGAATGAACCCATTTTTTTCATTTGCCTTAGTTGTGTTAAATAATCATCTAAGTCAAATTCTTGTTTTTTTAATTTTTTTTCTAGTTTTAAAGCTTCTTCTTCATCAAATGCTTCTTCCGCTTTTTCTATTATCGAAAGCATATCTCCCATTCCAAGGATTCTTGATGTCATTCTGTCTGGATGGAATTCTTCAATGTCACTTAGTTTTTCTCCTGTTGCTGCAAATTTTATTGGTTTTCCTGTTACTTTTTTTACAGAAAGTGCTGCACCACCACGAGTGTCACCATCTAATTTTGTAAGTATTACTCCATCTATTCCTAAATTTTCATTAAAATGGCTTGCCACATTTACTGCATCTTGACCTGTCATAGAGTCTACAACAAGTAAAATTTCATGTGGTTTTACATTTGATTTTATATTTTTTAATTCCTGCATTAATTCTTCATCTATATGAAGTCGTCCTGCAGTATCTAATATTATTACATCATTTAATTTTGACATTGCTTCATTTATTGCTTGTTTTGCAATATGAACAACGTCTTTTGAATTTTCATTTGCAAATACTGGAATATTAAGCTGGGCTCCAACTACTTGTAATTGTTTTATCGCTGCTGGTCTATATACATCACATGCAACAAGTAATGGTTTTTTACCCTGCTTTCTCAAAAGGTTTGCTAACTTTCCAGCTGTTGTTGTTTTTCCTGAACCTTGAAGTCCGGACTAACATTATTATTGTTGGTGGGTTGGGAGTAAAATTAATTTTTGAAGTTACTCCACCTAGCAATTCTTCCATTTCATCTCTTACTATTTTTACAACTTGTTGACCTGGAGTTAAAGATTTTAAAACATCTTGGCCTAAAGCTTTTTCATTAACATCCGCTATAAATTCTTTTACTATTTTATAGTTAACATCTGCTTCTAGTAAAGCCAATTTCACTTCTCGTAAAACTTCTTTTAAGTCACTTTCAGTAATTCTTGCCTTACCACTAAGTTTTCTAGTTATCCCTTGTAATCTAGAAGATAATCCTTCAAATGCCATAAATTCTTTCCTCCTTTAGTTTTAATTTACACTAAACAATTTAATTCTTTTTTTATGTGTTCAAGAATTTCAGCTATTTGTTCATCTGTAAATTTTGCTTCAATTTGTGTAAGTTCAGATAAAATGTTAGAAATTTGCTTTTCTTGTTTTAGCATTTTTCTCATAATTTGTAGCTTTTCTTCAAACTCGAAAAGTTTTTTCTCTCCTTTCTTTATTATATCTCTAACTGCCTGCCTAGTAATTTTATTATTTTCAGCAATCTCTGAAAGAGATAAATCCATATTATAGTAGTCATCTAAAATTTCTAACTGTTTATTAGTTAGAAGTTTACCATATATTTCGATTAACATACTTATTTCTACTTTTTTCTCCATGCCAATCCTCACTTTTAGTAGCGGACTCTTGGTCCTGTCTCTACATTTTAAATACTACTATTTTTTGCCCTAAAAACTACATTAAAAATGTAATGCTAATATACTTTACACTATTTTCTGGCATTTGTCAAGCTTTTGGCAATAAAAAAAACCAATTACTTGGTTTTTTTTATATTTTAAAAATAGTATTATGCATATTATTTTTCAACATCTTTATCTTCTTCTTTAAAACTACTCTTACTAGTTGGTGTAGCACTTATTTTTGGTGGATTATGATGTTGTTCAAATCCTTTTCCAAACATTTCATTATATTTATTTCTGTTAAACTCATGTGCTATTTCTTCTTCCCCTTCAAAGTCTTTGATTGGTCCAAATTTATCTAATGCTTCTTTTTCTCTTAAAGCTAATCTTTCTTTTCCTTTATTCAATGCCTTTGCATATCTATTTTTAGGATCGTGATAATCTATATCAAAACATTTTGCTGTTTCTCCTGCAATATAATTTAAGTATGTTTCTTTATCTTGATCATTTAAATGTCTAGAAATATTTGGGTCTGCTCTCATTGCTGTTGTTAAATCTATTCCATATTCTTTTCTATTTTTAACAAGTTTATATCTTTCAACTAATCTTCTTAATAAACCGATTTTTTCAAATTCTTGTCTTGATATAGAGTAAACTCCATTTTTCTTAGTTTCAGATATAAATATATATTTTTCATCTTTAAATTCCACTGAAACTACTTTAGGTAATGTTTTGTTTTCTTCTGACTTTTTCTCCTCTGGTTTTTTCACTTCTAGCTTCTTAATTTCTGGTTTCTTTTCTTCTGATTTTTTCTCTTCTGGTTTCTTAACTTCTGGCTTCTTTTCTTCTGGTTTTTTCTCTTCTGGTTTCTTAACTTCTGGCTTCTTTTCTTCTGGTTTTTTTTCTTCTGGTTTCTTAACTTCTGGCTTCTTTTCTTCTGGTTCCTTTTCATTTTCTAAAGGTTCTATATCTACTCCCAATTCTAATGCATAATTATCAATATCGCTTTCCATTTCATTTAATTTTTTCCTTAAATTAAAGTGTTTTTCTTGATATGTTTTAATTTCTTCATTGACTTTTGCTAATGCTTTTTCCGCTGAAGATTTTGCCATAGTGAGTTTTTCTTCTGTTAAGCCTTTTTCCTCTATTAGTTCTAATTTTTTCTCTATTTGTTTTTTCTTTTCTAACGTTTCTAATAATTTATTTTGATATTCTTGTTCACTTTCTTCACGCATTCTTTTAATTTGAGCTTTTGCTTGTATTAATCCGTTTGTGGTCATTTCATCAAATTCTGCTTTTTCATTTTCTTTTTCTTCAATTTTTATTTTATTTTGTTCTATATACATTGGTCTTGTTTCTTCCATTAAGTTTGATTTCATGTTATTTATCATAGTTTGTTTTTCTCTAGTCATTGCCATAGATTGATCTAATTTAAGCATCAATTGCGTTAATTCATCAATTTTATTTCTATCCATAAATACCTCCTAATTGTATGGTAATCCATACTTATTTATTATTTTACCACATTTTGACAAGTTTTACAATAATTTTATGTGAATTATTGTGGAAATTCATACAATTTTAATGTTTTTGTAATATTATTGTTATATTTTTTATACTTCTTTTTGCCATTGTTTCATATCTTTGCTTTTTGTCTCTTATTTTTTCATCTAACTCTGGTAATATTCCAAAATTTGCATTCATTGGCTGAAAGTTTTTGTTTTGCATTGATATATAATTTGCTAGTGCACCTATAACTGTTTCTTTCGGAAATACTATTTTCTCCTTCTCTCTCATTTTTAAAACAGCGTTTATTCCTGCTACCATGCCTGATGCTATTGATTCTACATACCCCTCTACTCCTGTTATTTGCCCAGCAAAGTATATATTTGAATTTTTCTTCAAATTATACGTTTCATCTAATAATTCTGGTGAGTTTATATATGTGTTTCTATGCATTACACCATATTTTATAAATTCTGCATTTTGAAGCCCTGGAATTTTTGAAAATACTCTTTTTTGTTCTCCAAATTTTAGATTTGTTTGAAAGCCTACCATATTATACATTGTTGCACTTTCATTATCTTGCCTTAATTGCACTATAGCATATGGTCTTTTTGCAAATCTTGGATCATCAAATCCTACCGGTTTTAATGGTCCATATCTTAATGTATCTACTCCTCTTTTAGCCATTACTTCTACTGGCATACATCCTTCAAATATTTCTTTTTTTTCAAATTCATGAAGTGTTATTACTTCTGCATTTATTAGTTCATTGTAAAATATTTCATATTCTTCTTTATTCATAGGAAGATTTATATAACTTTGTTCTTCATTTTCTAGTCTTTTTTTCCACTCTTCTATTGTTTCTTCTTTTTTCTTTTCCTGTGAATATCTATCTCCATAAAAAGCAATAGAAAAATCTATACTTTCTTTACTTATTATTGGTGCTGCTGCATCATAAAAATATAGCTTATTTTCTCCTGTTAGTGCTAAGATATTTTCAGATAATTTTTCTGATGTTAATGGTCCAGTTGCTATTATTACAATTCCTTCTTTTGATATTTCTTCTACATTTGTTACTTCTTCATTGTAAATTTCTATAAGAGGGTTATTTTTAATTTCCATTGTTACTTTTTTAGAAAATTCTTCTCTATCTACCGCTAATGCTTGTCCTGCTGGTACTGCAGTTTTATCTGCACATTTTATAAGAAGTGAATCTAACATTCTTAATTCTTCTTTTAAAAGCCCACAAGCATTTGTAAGCAAGTTTGATTTAAATGAGTTACTGCACACTATTTCTGCTAAGTTTTCGCTGGAGTGTGCTGGTGAAAATTTTTGTGGCTTCATTTCATATAATTTTACTTTTATTCCTCTTTTAGCTATTTGGTAGGCAGCTTCACATCCGGCTAGCCCTCCACCTATTATTATTATATAATCTTTCATGAGTTTCTCCTTTTTTGATTATTATAAATCCCATATAAACTATTTGTCAATAAAATTGTAATTTGACGAACTCTTTAAAAAAATTTGAAAACGTCCGCCCAATCTCGTCGGGGATTATATATTTTATTTTTTCACT
>USOV01000015.1 GCA_900556455.1 uncultured Clostridium sp.
TTTATAATATCTAAACAAGAAATAAAAAATAAAGAATTAAATAGTGAAAATAAAAATATAATTAATACAAAAAAGTGGAGAAAATAAAATTCTTCACTTTTTTTAATAAATGTACAAAAAAAGTAAAAAAACATAAAATTATGTAAACACCCAGAGAATACTGCAAATGGAAAAAAATGTCTAAAAGAAATAATGCCAAAAAAAGGAAAAATTCCCAAAAAGTCTTTACAAATTCAAGTATCCGTAATATAATATTGGTGCTAAAAAAATAGAAGGAGGCATATTGATATGCGAAATTTAAAATTAAAAATCATTTTTCTAGTAGGAATATTTTCATTAATATTATTACTAGGGCTACCTGTAAAAGCAGCAAATGAGAATGTACAATTAGTAAAACAAACAGATACAGATTATTTAATTTACGTAAATGGACATTTATATTCTTCATTTGAATTTGCATTTTCAGACAACAATACTACAGATAAAGAAACACTAACATATTTATCAGCAGCAAAAGATTCAGCTGAAGGAGGGAACTACATAGCATACATAAATTCATACACAACAGAACACAAATATATGTGGGCAAAAGATGCAGAAGGAGCATACTTTGTAGAAGGTGTTGAATTAGATTTAAGCAAAGCAATTCCAGCAGACGAATTAACTGCAATCCAAAATGTAACAAAGAAAATAGCTGTAGACACAGACCAAGTTCAAGTAGAAGAAAAGACAATAGATGGTAACCAAGTAACAGTTACAACAGGAAAAGTTGTATTTGAAAGTGAAGGTAATTATGAATACCAAATAGTTAAATTACCAAGTTCAGAAGAATACAATGAATTAATGGATTTAGCAGAAAGAATTTCTAAAATAAACACTTCAACAGATATGTATACAAAATTAGGCTTGTATATAAAATTTAACAACCTATATAATAAATTATCATCAGAACTTCTTAGAGAAAACTGGGTAAAAGTTGAAAACCAAGAAATATTACAACCAGAAAATACAGAAAATGGTGATAAATACGTACTTTGGATTAAAGAAGGAAATACTACTGATGCACAATTCTTAACTTCAAAATATGTTGAAGAAAAAGTTAAAGAAGAAATTACAATCAAATTACCTGTAACAGGCGACAATAACACACTATTAATTGTACTTGGAATACTTGTAGTAGCAATTATAGTAGTAAGCATTAGAATAAAAAGCCTAAAAAAAGAAAACAAATAGGCGGGGATTATATTGAATAAATTAAATATTTATAGAGCCTTAAGAATTGTGTTAATTATTTTGGCAATTGTTGTTGCAGTATTTGTCGGAAGAAAATTTTACAGTGAAAATAAAATGAAAAGACTTGCAAATGACGTACTTACAGAAATAAAAACAACAACTGAAAATACACAAACCAACGAAGTAATCCAAACAATTGATGCAGAAATGGGAGGATATAAAGTAATTGGAATAATTAAAATTCCAAAGATTGACTTAGAATATCCTATATTAGAGAAAACAAATAAAGAATCTCTAAACATTTCTATAACGAAGTTTTGGGGTAACGAGATAAATGAAATAGGAAATGTTACACTAGCAGGACACAACAATTTTAGCCGGAGTAATGTTTGGAAGAATAAAAAAATTAGGCATAGGAGATATTATAGAACTTACGGATATTCAAAATATAACATTAAAATATGAAATATTTGAAACTGATATAATAGATCCAAACGATATTACATGTATATTACCAGTAGAAGAAGGCAGACGAGAAGTAACATTAATAACATGTGCTAATGGCACAGCGAATAGATTTATAGTAAAAGCAAAAGAAGTAAAATAGAAAATAGGGGGGTAAAAAATGAAAGGAAAAATAAAAACCATTCTAACTGTTATAATTGCAATATTAGTTTTTGCAATTGCAGTAGTAGGTACAGTAACATTCTTAAAAGATGATGGTGAAACCAGTGCCGCTGAAGGTACATCAAATGTTTTACCAGTTACTGGTTCAGATGATGAACAAACAAACAGCAATGGAGAACAAAATCCAACAGAAAATTTAAACGGGGAGGAAAACCCAGCAAATGCAGAAAATGGAAATCCTGCAGAAGAAACAACAGGAGGAAATACACAAGGAACAACTACAACAGGAAACCAAGAAACAACAACAGGGGGAAATACGCAAACAGAACCAGAACCAACAGTAATTGAACAAGAAAGACTTGTTTCAACAACATTAAACTGGAGCAATATAAGCTTGAATAGTACAATAGGAGAAAAAGCAATAAACTATACTAATTTAGGCTATACAATAAGATACTACCAAGTAGTAATGGATAAAGAAATTGTATTATTAAATACTGAAACTGGAAAAGCAGAATATGCAACAACAGTAACAGTAACAGAAAATCAAATAAAAGAAAATTGCCCAATAGGATATAAACTAGCTGAAACTTCAGAATTATCTGTAAAAATAACAGAAAATGTAGACAAAAATGTAATTGAAGTATATTACATAAAAGATGAAAGTCAAACACATGATATAACATATACAGTAAAACACTACATAGACGGAGAATACCAAAAAGAGGACGACTTTACAGATACACAATCAGTATGGGTAAACGATACAGAAGTAGAAGTAACATATGAATTAGACGAAGACAAATATGTAGGATATAAACTAGATAGCAATGACTTAACAGAAACAGCGACAAATGGAAAAGTATTTAGTGTAAACTATGTAAAAGATGAAAGTCAAACACATGATATAACATACACAGTAAAACATTATGTAGAAGGAACATATCAAGAAGGAGACGACTTCACAGGAACAAAAACAGTATGGATAAATGACACAACAATACCAGTAACATACGAATTAGATGAAAACAAATACGTAGGATACAAAGTAGGTAGCAAAGACTTAACAGAAACAGCAACAGATGGAACAGTATTTAATGTATACTATGTAAAAGATCAATTTACATATATAGTTAAATACTTCTATGAAGGAACAGACGGAGAATATCATGAAGATGATACTTATATACCAACACCAATTTCAGCCGATTACGAAGACGTTATTACTACATTTGAACCTAGAACTTTAAATGATATGTATGTTTTAAATCATGTAACTCCAGCAGATAAAGATGGAAATGCTTATCTAGTAATATCTGCAGATGAAACTGCAAATGTACTTGAAGTATATTATGAAAGAAACTTATTTGGTTACAAAGTAGAATACTACAAAGACAGTGTAAGTACAGCAAATAAATTAGGAGAAACAGAAATTGCAGAAGAAAAAGTTGGAACAGTAATGACACCTGAAATTGTTTCAGATGATTTTGGAACAGATTGGTTAAATGCTCATAAACCAACAGTTGGATACCAAGATGGTGAAGTAGTAGAATACATCACAATCCAAGCCAATAATAGTAATGTAATTCAAGTAGTATATAGACCACAAACTAATATACCATATACAGTAGAATATTACTTTAATGGTGAACCAGATACTTCAAAAAATTATTCAGGAGAAGCAACTTTTGGAAGCCAAATAGAAACAGTAAGAGATTATAGCAATAATGGAGAATGGACAATTGATACAACAAAATCAACAACATTACCATTTACTATAGCAGCAGTATCTGGAAATGTAATTAAAGTTTACTATGTAAAACCAGATATAACAGTTGTAAAAACAAGAACAGTTAACACTAATAGAACTACTGGAGCAGCAGGCACAGTAGAACCAGGTGAAACAATAACATACACAATAACAGCAACAAATAATGGATATGCAGAAGGAACTGTAAAGATAGGAGACAATATTCCAGAAGGAACAACTTTAGTAGAAGGAACAATAACAGCAACTGGATATGATACAGTAACAAAAGACCAATTAGAAGCCGGAATAGACTTAACAGTACCTGCAAAAACAGCAAATGGAGCAGGAACAGCATCAGTAACATTTACAGTAACAGTAACAGCTAAAGCAAATAATAATATAGTAAATGTGCCAGATGTAAATGGTGAAAAAGATACAAACAATACAGTAACAAACAAAGTTGAAAAAACAGTTAGTGCAAAACCTAAAACACAAACAATAACAAACAGCAATATAGTAATTGTAATTGATACATCATTAAGTATGAGTTATGTAAGATGTGATAGTGATTGGTGTATGAATTGGAATCATGCCCATAAGGAACTAATAGGCTCAGATGGAGAAACACACACATATCATAAAGATGAAACAATGATAAATGCAGCTAAAAAAGTTACAAACGAATTTATTGACAAAATTAATTTATCAAATGATGCTAACAATATTGAATCTACTGTTACAGTAATACAATTTGATGGTAACACAGAAGAGGTTGGAACAGCTACATTAGCATCACAAAAAACATCACTTAAAAATAAAGTTTTAGCAATGGAAACAGATAGTTCAACTAATATGTCTACTGCATTAAAAGCTGCAAAAAATAAATTTTCAAGCTTAAAAGCAGGAAATAATAATATTGTTATATTCTTAAGTGATGGTGAACCTTCAGATAGTAGAAAGAGTGTTAGAACAGCAGCTTCAGCACTTAAAGGAGTAGCAACTGTATATACAGTAGGATTTGGAGCAGAAGCAGATACAGATATATTACAAAATACTATTGCTTCTAGTACAGATAAATACTTCCCAGCAACAGAAGGAAATTATTCAAGCTTATATAATGCATTCCAACAAGCAAAAGATGATTTTGCACAATTTGTACAAAAACAATCTACAAATGCATTAATTGAATTAACAGGAGTATATGCAGATGAAACTCATCCAATAAAAATAACAGTAAATGGTACACCACTTGGAGATATAACATCTTTACCTACAGATAAATCAGGATATGTAATCTTAGATAACGGAAAGTACTATTTAGACGTAAATAAATTTGAAGCAACAGATACAATAACAATAGAGTATTACTCAAACAATTAATGTTAAAAGCAATAAAAAGAGGATATAAAAATATCCTCTTTTTAAATAGTAAAGTTAAGGAGAGGTAATGGAAAAACATAGTATAGAAAAAGAAAAAAAGAAAATTAATTTTAAAAGAGAAATTATAGCAATATTAATTATAATTGCTTTAGTATTTGGAATTAATTTTATATTATCACATAGAAATCTTCAAAAAGATCAAACAGACACATATACAGAAATAAAAAATTTAAAAACAATAGAAGGCAAAAGACTTGTAATAAAAAGCAACTCTGAATATAACAAAATTATAGAGTATATTTTTGAAAAGGATGTTTTAAAAACAGTAAAAATATATGAACAGTTTGAAAAAAGGGAAGAATTTGACCAAAAAAAGAACAATTATGAAATAACAGATAGTATAGAAATTATTAATATAAATGAAAAAGAACTATCAATAGAAATAGAAAAAAAGGATTTGGGCTCAGAGACAGGAAAAACTTATGAAGAAATATATGATAAATATTTAGTCCAAATAATAGGAGCATATCAAATTATAAAATAATTTATGTTTGGACTAATAAATTATAATTTAGAAATATTATGTGAGATGTGTGTAATTCACATCTCACATTTTTTTAAATAACCAAATTTAATAAAGTCAAAGCAAATGCAGCAAAAATTGCTTTACTAGAAATTCTAATAACAGTTGTTGTAAAATTTTGAACAACGGTCAAACTATTTTCTTTTCTTACTGTTAAAGCTTTGCTAGTGGTATTTGTATCATTAATTAATTTCATACAAATCACTTCCTTATCATAGGTATTTTGTTAATAAAACCGAGCATTTTTAAATAAGATTAAAAATCACCAATTTATAATAATATTATAACATAGTCAACATAAAATTGCAAACTTCACAAAAATGTGATTACCAATCAGTTATAGTTCAGCCCAAAAGCATAAATATATAATATTTTCAATTTGCGAAGCTCTAAGCAGACTAACTAATAAGTAAATTCTAAGTGAATACGTCTGAACGCTAGTGTAATAGAGAATTTATATGAGTAAGGTCGCTTCTCATTTCAAATATTATATATTTATGCTTTTGGGCTGAACAGTAACAAAATTAAACTAGGCAAATAGCTCAAACTGCCTAGCTTTTTCATATAATATTAATAAACAAATTGATTTTGGAGGAAGTATTGTATGATAAAAGACTTATATTTAGATGCAAAAAACATAAAGGAAAAAGACCCTGCTGCAAAGAATATACTAGAAGTAATTATTCTATACCAAGGCTTTCACATATTAGTATATCACAGAATTGCACATTCCTTATATAAGAAAAAATTGTATTTCCTAGCAAGGTTAATATCCCAACTTGGAAGATTTTTTACAGGAATAGAAATACACCCAGGAGCTACAATTGGAAAAAGACTATTTATTGACCATGGAATGGGAATAGTTATTGGAGAAACAGCAGAAGTAGGAGATGATTGTACAATATATCATGGGGTAACCTTAGGAGGAACAGGTAAGGATAAATATAAAAGACATCCAACTGTTGGCAATAATGTAATGATAGGAGCTGGGGCAAAAATTATTGGTGCAATAACCATAGGAGATAATGTGAAAATCGGCGCAGGAGCAGTAGTACTAAAAAATATAGAAACAGGAACAACAGCAGTAGGAGTTCCAATAAATAGAATAATAAAAAAACAAACAACTTAAGAAAAACTTATAGTAATAACCTTCTAAAACTTGCATAAAATTAATTAGCAGGTTTTAGGGGGATTTTTTATGTTTTTAGTTTTTAATAAAGATAAAATAACATCATACATTGTTACAATATTTACTATATTAGTTTTATTCTTAACTGCATCTACATTTAGCACGGAAAAGGTAGTAGAAACGTCCACAAATACCAGTAAATTATTACCGATATATAGTGTAGATACAAATGAACCAAAGATTGCAATCACAATAAATTGTGCATGGAGTGCAGATGATATTGATATAATTTTAGAAACGCTAAAAAATCAAGAAGTAAAAGTCACATTTTTTATGGTAGGAGACTGGGTAGAAAAAAATGAAGACGCAGTAAAAAAAATATATGAAGCAGGTCATGAAATAGGAAACCATTCATATAATCATCCACATGTGAATAATCTAAGTTTAGATAAAAATAAAGAACAAATACAAAAATGCTCAGATTTAATAAAAAACATTACAGGAAAAGGAACTAGTCTTTATAGAGGACCATATGGAGAATACAATAATACTGTAATTGAGGCAGCCAAAGAATTACAGCACCACACTATTCAATGGTCAATAGATACATTAGACTATAAAGGACTTACTCGGTGACCAGATGTGGGAAAAAATAGAGCCAAACCTTGAAAATGGAAGCATAATATTAATGCACAATGGAACAGAAAACACAGCCCTAAGCCTAAATGACATAATTATGAAAATAAAAGAAAAGGGGTACACAATTGTTCCAGTATCAGAATTAATCTATGCAGACAATTACAAAATAGACAACAACGGGGTGCAACACCCAAATATGTAGATTTACAAAGCAATACAGTAGCCCAACGCAGGGGTTTTATATATTTTATTTTTGAGCGACTCCGGGGTGACCGCCGTAGAAACTGTATGAGCTTTGCGAATAACAGTTTCTAGGATGGGGCAGCAAAAAAATAAAATATATAATCCCCGACGAGATTGGGCGGACGTTTCCAAATTTTTTTAAGAGTTGGTTTATAAAATAGGTATAAAATCCAAGTACAAGCATAGTATTAATTATAAAAAACAAAGGAGAGTGAAAGCTTTATGTGGCATACATTAAAAATAGAAGAAACAAGAAGAAAACTAAGAACAAATTTCGAAAAAGGGCTTACAAATGATGAAGCAAAAAAAAGAAAAGAAAAATATGGGAGCAATGAACTTGAAGAAGGCAAAAAAACAAACATATGTATTAAGTTTTTAAACCAATTCAAAGACTTTATGATAATAGTATTAATTATTGCAGCAATTATATCAGCAGTATTATCTTATGTACAAAAAACTAATGAATACATAGATTCCATAATAATAATTGCAATTGTTATTTTAAATGCTATTATGGGAGTAGTGCAAGAAAGCAAAGCAGAGAAATCTTTAGAAGCATTAAAAAAAATGTCTGCGCCAACATGTAAAGTAAAAAGAAATGGACAAATTGTGCAAATGCCAAGTGCAGAACTAGTACCTGGAGATATTGTGCACTTAGAAACAGGATGTTATGTTCCAGCAGATGTAAGGCTTATAGAAAGCTATAATTTGAAAGTAGAAGAATCTGCGCTAACTCGGAGAAACAATTGCAGTTGAAAAAAATGCAAATGCTATATTAGACAATAAAGCTGGCTTAGGAGATATGATAAATATGGCTTTTGCAACAACAATTGTTGTGGGACGGGCATGCAGAAGGCGTTGTAGTAGAAACTGGAATGAATACAAGTGTTGGGAAGATTGCAAAATTAATAATGTCTGAAGATGCACCAGAAACTCCACTTCAAAAGAAATTACGGAGAAGTAGGAAAAAAACTTGGACTTGTAGCATTAATAATTTGTTTTGTAATATTTATAATAGGATTAATAAAGAAAATATCTCCAATAGAAATGTTTATGACATCTGTTGGCTTGGCAGTAGCAGCAATACCAGAGGGATTACCAGCAATAGTGACAATTTTACTTTCAATTGGTGTTACAAAAATGGCTCAGAAAAATAGCATAATAAGAAAATTGCCAGCAGTAGAAACTTTAGGAAGCAGTAATGTAATATGTTCAGATAAAACAGGAACATTAACACAAAATAAAATGACAGTTACAAAAATATTTACAAATAATGTAGAAGAAAAAAATACATTTTTAAAAAACAATTTTATATTTCAATTAGGTTGTATGTGCACAGATTGCACATTAGCATATGAAAACAATGAAATAATTGTTAGCGGAGAAGCAACAGAAAAAGCAATTGTTGAAATGGCTATAAAACAAGGACAAAATAAAGATAATCTTTATAAACAAATGGAAAGAATAGGTGAAGTGGAATTTGATTCTGATAGAAAACTTATGACAACAATACATAGAAAAGACAATTCATATAGAATAATCACAAAAGGAGCTCCAGATATACTTTTAAATAGATGTAACAAAATTTTTATAAATGGTAGAATTATTCCATTAGATAGTATTCAAAAAAATAATATTATAAGAGAAAATGAAAATATGGCAAAAGAAGCCTTAAGAGTAATTGCTGTAGCATATTTAGATGTAGATAATTTACCAAGGAAAATAGACACAAGCATTGAAAACAACTTGATTTTTGTGGGATTAATTGGAATGATAGACCCTCCAAGACCAGGTGTAAAAGAGGCAGTAGCAACTTGTAGGCAAGCAGGAATAAAAACGGTAATGATAACAGGTGACCATATAGTTACTGCAAAAGCAATAGCAAAAGAACTTGGAATATTAACATTGGGAGATAAAACAGCAACAGGAGAAGAACTAGAAAATATGCCACAGGAAAAATTAGAAAAAGACATTATGAATTATTCGGTTTTTGCAAGGGTTTCACCAGAACATAAAGTAAGAATAGTAAAAGCATTTAAAGCAAAAGGGAATGTAGTTGCAATGACAGGTGACCGGAGTAAATGATGCACCTGCACTTAAAAATGCTGATATAGGTATAGCAATGGGAAAAAACGGAACAGATGTAGCAAAAAATGCAGCAGATATGATACTTGCAGATGATAACTTTGTAACAATTGTAGAAGCAGTAAAAACACGGAAGACATATATATGAAAATATTAAAAAAGCAGTACACTTTTTACTTGCAACAAATGTTGGAGAAATAGTAGCAATATTTTTCGGACTATTACTAGGGTTAGATACACCACTTTTAGCAATACAATTATTATGGATAAATTTAGTAACAGATTCATTCCCAGCAATTGCATTAGGTATGGAACCAATGGATAAATATATAATGAAAAATAAACCTAAAAATGCAAAAGAAAGTTTATTTGCAAATGGACTATGGGGAAAAATATTTGTTGAAGGAAGTATGATAGGAATATTAACATTACTAGCATTCAGTATAGGAAATAAATTCTATGGATTAACAGTTGCAAGAACAATGGCATTTACATCATTAAGTATGCTTGAGTTAGTTCATAGTATAAATGTAAAAACTGAGCACTCAATATTAAAAATAAACATATTTAATAATTTGTATTTAATAGGAGCTTTTTTATTAGGCACTCTACTCCAAGTAGTAGTTACTGTTCTACCAGCAGTATGTGATGTGTTTGAAGTAACAACATTAAACTTAATTCAGTGGGCTATAGTTGTAGTAATTTCAATTTCACCAATAGTTTTAGTAGAATTACAAAAAAAGATAAATGAAATTAAATTTGGAGAAAAGGTATTTTCAGAAAATCATTTATAAAAATTAAAAACCTCTCACTTATAAATATAAAAATTCATATTATATATTTATAAGGGGGAGATTTTTAATGCTATTAGCTGATAAAAAAATAATATTTGGATTAACAAGTTCACAATATGCATTTGAAAAAACAATTCCCCAAATTTTGAGACTAATTAAAGAAGGAGCAAAAATAATTCCAGTAATGTCTTTTGATTCCTACAATATAGATAGTAAATTTGGAAAAGCTAAGGACTTTGTCAAAAAGATAGAAGATATAACACTAAAAAAAGTAATACACACAAATGAAGAAGTCGAAAATTTTAATGAATTTAACGAAATAGATATAATGGAAATCTGCCCATGTTCAGGAAATACAATTGGAAAACTAGCAATTGGTATTATGGATACACCTGTACTTAAAATGGCAAAAAAAATTTTAAAAAACGATAAAAGCTTAGTACTAGGAATTGCAACAGTAGATGGATTGGCACGGAAATGCAGAAAATATAGGAAAATTATTAAATGGAAAAAATATATTTTTTGTTCCATTTAGGCAAGATAATCCAATAACAAAACCAAGGTCACTTTCATTTGAACCTAGATACATTTTTGATACAACTGCATATGCACTAAAAAAAGAACAAGTACAACCAATATTATTATAATTTTAATAAAAAACAATTGCCATTTTCATAAAAATGTAATATAATCGTCACATAAATGTAATAATAATCATAGAAAGGATGATAAAAATGTTTAGCTTTGGACAAGATATAGGAATTGATTTAGGAACAGCTACAGTAATTGCGTATGTTAAAGGAAAAGGGATTGTCTTAAGGGAGCCATCAGTTGTTGCCGTAAATAATGAAACCAATGAGGTATTAGCAGTAGGAGGAGAAGCTAGACGTATGCTTGGAAGAACACCAGGAAACATAGTGGCAACAAGACCTTTGAAAGATGGAGTAATTTCAAATTACACAGTTACAGAAAAAATGCTAAAACATTTTATAAATAAAATTGGTGGAAAATTCCTATTTTCACCAAGAATTATGATTTGTATACCTTCACAAGTAACAGAAGTAGAGAAAAAAGCTGTAATAGATGCGGCATCACAAGCAGGAGCAAGAAGAGTATACTTAATAGAAGAGCCAATAGCAGCAGCAATTGGTGCTGGAATAGATATATCAAAAGCATGTGGTAACATGGTTGTAGACATTGGTGGAGGAACGGCAGATATTGCAGTAATTTCATTAGGTGGTTCTGTAGTTAGCACATCTATTAAAGTTGCTGGCGATAAATTCGATGAAGCAATTGTAAAATATATAAAGAAAAAATACAATATAATAATCGGAGAAAGAACAGCAGAAGAACTAAAAATAAATATAGGATGTGTTTATCCTAAAATACAAGACACAGAAATGGATATAAAAGGAAGAGATTTATCAACAGGATTACCAAGAACAATAACAGTAAAATCAAGCGAAATGATGGAAGCTTTAGCAGAACCTGCAATGGCAATAGTAGATGCGGTTCACTCAACTCTTGAAAAAACACCACCAGAACTTGCAGCAGATATAAGTGACAGAGGAATATATATGACAGGCGGAGGAAGCTTAGTAGATGGATTAGACAAGCTTTTACAAGAAAAAACAGGAATAAATGTTATGATAGCAGAAGATGCAATATCTTGTGTGGCATTAGGAACAGGAAAAGCATTAGATAATTTAGACTCATTAGACGGAAAATTAAGAAGATAATAAGCAAAAAAACAAAGGAGACATAAATATATGAGAATTTTTATTATTGGAGATATTGTTGGAAATACTGGGGTAAATAAAGTAAAGCAAGTATTACCACAATATATAAAAAAAGAAAATATAGATTTTGTAATAGCAAATGGCGAAAACTCAGCAGATGGCATGGGAATTACAAGTAAAATATTTAAAGATTTAATGGTTTCAGGTGTAAATGTAGTTACAATGGGAAATCATACATGGGGTAAAAAGGATATATTTAATATAATAGAAAATAAAAATCTATTAAGACCAGCAAATTATCCAAAAGATATACTTGGAAATGGATATGGCATATATGAATGCAATGATAAAGCAATATGTGTAATAAACTTAATAGGAAGAGTAGACATGAATGTGCTTTCAGAAAATCCATTTATAATCGTAAAAGAGATTATAAATGAAGTAAAACCTATGGTAGATATTATTATTGTGGATTTCCATGCAGAAGCAACAGCAGAGAAAATAGCAATGAGTTATTATTTAGATGGAGAAGTAACATGTGTATATGGAACACATACACATGTGCAAACAGCAGATGAGCAAATATTAGAAAAAGGTACAGCATACATAACAGATATAGGAATGACAGGACCAAAAAAATCTGTTATAGGAATGGATGCAGAAGCATCTATAAAAAGATTTGTTACAACACTTCCAGAAAGGTACAAAGTCAGTGAAGACAAAACAGCATTTTTAAATGGATGCATTTTGGAAATAAATGACAAAACTTGTCGAGTAGAAAAAATTGAAAGGGTTAATTTGTAGAAAATAGTAAAATACAAGCATTTTATGCGATGATAATTTCCTTTTTTTACCAGAAAAGTATGGACTTTATATTCAACCTATAATATAAATATAGAGTAACAAATGAAACAAAAAATAAAGTTACAGAAATTATTTTATTTAGGAGGCAAAAAATGGAAGTTTTAAAAATTTCATCAAAATCAAACCCAAATTCAGTAGCAGGAGCAATTGCAGGATTGGTAAAAGAAAGTAACAAGGCAGAAATGCAAGCAATTGGTGCAGGAGCTCTAAATCAGGCAGTAAAAGCGGTGGCAATAGCTAGAGGATTTGTTGCACCGGCAGGTGTAGACCTAGTATGTATACCAGCATTTGCTGAGGTAGAAGTTGAGGGAGAAAATAGAACAGGAATGAAGTTGATTATAGAATCAAGAAAATAGAATTAATAAAAGGGGCTAATATTAAATTAGCCCTTTTTTTGTAGGTAGATGTTATGAAAGAAAAAAATTTAAAAATAATATTTTTTACAATCATAATAATATTAATATTCTTAGCCATATACATAATTATAAAAAATAAAAACACGAAGGCAAGTGACATAAAAATAGTAAGAAAAGAAAATGAAATAAGTAATGAAATAATAATAGGAATAACTGATTTTGATACAATAAATCCAATATTATCAAAAAATCAAGATGTTCAATATATTTCTAAGCTAATATATGAACCATTAATAAAAATTGGACAGGATTTTAAATTAGAACAGGGATTAGCAACAGAATGGAACAAATTAGATGAAAAATCATATTTAATAAGATTAAATGAAAACAAACTTTGGAGTAATGAAAAACAATTCACAGCAAAAGATGTTGAATATTCAATAAATTATATAAAAAAACAAGACACAATTTATAATGACAATGTAAAAAATATTGAAAAAATTCAAGCCATAAATGACTACACACTTAAGATATATCTTTTAGAACCAGAGGAAAAGTTTGAATATATGCTATGCTTTCCAATAATTTGTGAAGAGCAAAATATTGGTACTGGTAAATTTTATATAGATATGGCTAATGAAAACGAAATAATTTTAAAATCTAAAACAAATGAAAAGAAAATTGTAATTAAGATATATGAAAATATATCTAAACTATATAATGCATTCTCAAAAGAAGAAGTAGACACTATTACTACTAATAACATAAATTTTGAGGAATATATAGGAACAATCGGGTATAATAAAAAAATAATTTGTAATAGAAATTTTGATTATTTAAAGTTTGACATAGATGAGGTAGAAGTAGTAAAATCTATTTCGTATGCAATTAATAAAAATGAAATAATATATAAAGTATATAATAATTTATATTGTAGAGCAGAATTTCCACTACAATATGGAAGCTATTTATATGATGAAAAGATAGAATATGAGTACAATATAAATAAAGCAAAACAGATTTTAAAAGATGCAGGATGGGAATATAATCGGAAAAATTTGGAAAAAAAATAGACAAACTCTAAGTTTAGAAATTACAACCAATAAAGATAGACTTCCAGTTGCAGAAATTATAAAACAAAATTTAGAGGAATTGGGAATAAAAGTAACCATAAGGGAACTAAATAATTCATATTATAAAAATAATTTATCAAAATTAAAATATCAAATACTGCTAACAGGAAATACAGTACCAATAAAACCAATTGTACAAGACTACTTAAACTTTGAAATAGAACAGAAACAATCAGAAAAAGAAACCTATAAAGGAATATATGAGACATATAAACAAAATCCTAATTTTATGGGACTTTACTTTGACTCGATTATAATATTATATTCAAATAACTTAAAAGGAAACCTTGAAGGCAATTGGTATAACATATTTTACAATATAGATACATGGTATAAAATAATTGAATAAAAAATAAAAAAATTTTTTTAAAAGTTCTTGACAAATAAAAAATATAGTATATAATAATAGCAAACAAGCGTTTGAAGAATAAAACGCAAATGGGAGGAAGAAAATATGAATAATGATAATGTAGAAAAAAAGAAAGCACTAGAAGCTGCACTAGGACAAATTGAAAAACAATTCGGAAAAGGATCAATAATGAAACTTGGTGAATACCAAGAAATGAATGTAGAAGCAATTCCAACAGGAGCATTAAGTTTAGATATAGCATTAGGTATAGGAGGAATTCCTAGAGGAAGAATAATAGAAGTATATGGACCAGAATCTTCAGGAAAAACAACATTGGCATTACATGCAATAGCAGAAACACAAAAAATGGGAGGAGAAGCAGCATTTATAGATGCAGAACATGCTTTAGACCCAGTTTACGCAAAACACTTAGGAGTAGATATAGATAATTTAATAGTATCTCAACCAGATACAGGAGAACAAGCATTAGAAATAGTAGAAGCATTAACAAGAAGTGGGGCTGTAGATATAATAGTAGTAGACTCTGTTGCAGCATTAGTACCAAAAGCAGAAATAGATGGAGATATGGGAGATTCACACGTTGGACTTCAAGCAAGATTAATGTCACAAGCTTTAAGAAAATTAGCAGGTGTTGTTAATAAATCAAAAACAGTTATACTATTTATCAACCAATTAAGAGAAAAAGTAGGAGTTTTATTTGGAAATCCTGAAACAACAACAGGTGGTAGAGCATTAAAATTCTATGCATCTGTAAGATTAGACATTAGAAAAATAGAAAATATTAAACAAGATGGAGAAGTTATAGGAAATAGAGCAAGAGTAAAAGTAGTAAAAAACAAAGTTGCACCACCATTTAGAGAAGCAGAATTTGATATTATATATGGAAAAGGAATATCAAAAGTTGGAAATATTTTAGATATAGCTGTAAACTTAAATATAATAGACAAATCAGGAGCATGGTTTAGCTATGAAGGAGCAAAGATAGGACAAGGAAGAGAAAATGCAAAACTATACCTAGAACAAAATCCAAAAGTAATGAAAGAAGTTGAAGAAAAAATCAGAGCAAATTTCTCACAAGCATTTGAAAAAAGCTTAGCAGACATAGAAGAACCTGTAGAAAATGAGGAAGATAGTGAAGAACCACTAGAAGACGAAGAATAGAAAAACATACATTGTTTTACTGCAAATATTTTGTCTTAATCAAAATTGCAATTTGGAGGGAAAATGACAAACGAAGAATATAAGGAAATAGAAGAATTTGATAAATTAAAAACAAAAGTACTAAAATATGTTCTATATAAAAAAAGAACAGAACAAGAAGTTAGACAAAAATTTACAGAAAACACTGGAAATTTGTTAGATAATGTTATAGAATACCTAAAGCAAGAAAATTATATTAATGACACATCTTATATAGAAAAAAGTGTTAATGAAATACAAAGATTAAAAAACTTATCTATAAAAGAAGTAAAATATAAACTTCTTGCAAAAGGACTATCTTCTAAATTAGTAGATGAATACATATATAACCATAAAGAAGAAATGCTAGAATATGAAATAAATTCGGCAAAAAATATTTTGGTAAAAAAATCAAATACTATGAAACAAGAAGAGATTATAAGCTATTTAATGAAAAAAGGCTATATGCAAGAAACAATAAGAATAATAGGGGAAGATTATGAATAACATACTAACATTAGAAACAAAAAAATACTCATTAAAACTAGAAAATTTTGAAGGACCATTAGATTTACTTTGCCATTTAGTAGACAAAAATAAAATGGACATATATGAGGTAAACATATCAGAAATAACAGACCAATATATAGAGTACATAAACACAATGCAAGATATGAAGCTAGAAGTAACAAGTGAATTTTTAGTAATGGCATCTACACTTTTGTACTTAAAATCAAAAAGTTTATTACCAAAAGTAGATACAGAAGGGGAAGAAGAACTTACAGAAGAAGAATTAATTTATAGAATTATAGAATATAAAAAATATAAAGAAACATCAAAAAAATTAAAAGAATCCTTTTTAGAATTTTCAAAAAGATTTTATAAATTACCAGAAAAAATAGAATTGCCTAATAGAAAAATAGAAAAGAAATATACTTGGGACCAAATATCAAATGCATATAATAATTTGATAGAAAGGAATAAGAACAAGATAAATAAAAATGCTATAAATATAGAAAAAATAGCAATTTCAGAAACAGTAACAGTAGCAAGCAAAGTAAAAGATATATTTAAAGAATTAACTAAAAAACCAAGATTTATATTTAATAAACTATGTTTAACAAACAAATATAATAAACTAGAAACAATAACAGCTTTTTCTGGGGTACTAGAACTAAGTAAAAGAAATTCAATAATAACAGACCAAGAAATTACATTTGGAGATATAGTAATTGAAAAAAATAAAAATAAAAAAGAAAATTCAATCGATAGCTTCACAGCAAGCGTTTTAAAATGAAAAATTTGGGAAAAATACTAATATATAGAAAGTGAGAAAACTATATGTTAGTATTTTTTATTATATTAATAATATTAATCCTAATAAGTTTACTAATATACCTATCAGGGATAGAAATACAAATAGATAATATAGAAATAGAAAGAAAAAGAAAAATACACATAAATGATTTAAAAATAAATATTTATTTTATGCTGTTTAATAAATTTAAAATAATAAAAATAGGTATAGATAAGGAAAAAATAGAGAAGATAAACTTTAACAAAATAAAAGATAAAATTAAAGAGAAAAACATAAAACCAAATAAAAAGATGATAACCAATGGGATTAAAGCACTAAATGTAAAAACAGAAAGCTTAAATATAAAAGCAAAAATTGGATTAAGTAATGCAGTATATATGGCATATTTAGTAGCTGTAATAAATATAGCCCTATCAATAATATTGGCTAGAATTTCAAAGGGCAGTAAAAAAGAAAATTATAATTATGTTATAAAACCATTACAAACAGATAAATTTTACCTAAAATTATCCATAAATTGTATAATTAGAATAAAAATAGCTAATATTATAAATATGATTATTAAGAATAGGAGTGAGGAAAAAAATGAAAGAACATCCAATAGAAGCTTTAATGGAAATTACCATGAACAATATACAAGATATGGTAGATGTAAACACTATTATAGGAGCACCAATTGATATAAATGAAAATATAAGTATAATACCAATATCAAAAGTGTGTTTTGGTTTTGTGGCAGGAGGAAGCGAATTTAGTGGAGAAACAATTGAAGAATATAATAGAAAAGATAAAGATGAAGAAATAATTTATAAAAATCCATTTGGAGGAGGAAGCGGTGCAGGAGTGAATATTACACCAGTATCATTTATGGTTATAAATAATGGTAATATAAAACTAATGCCAGTAGAATACTGCTCAACAATAGATAAAATAGCGGACTATATACCAGATGTTGTAGAAAAATTAGAAAAAATTATGACAAATAAAAATGAGGAAAAATATAAAGAGGCAGGAAAACAAACAATAAGATATAATTATGTAGAAGATGATGAATAAAAAAAACCCCGTATTAAATAGCGGGGTTTTTACTATGGAAGTACAAGATATAAAGCAAATAATCCTCCAAACAACACATAAGGACTATTTACATTAATTCCAGATAGGATGTTGGAATTATGGTTATCTACATACTCCTGTTTTGTACTTTCATCAACTAATGATATTACTACTTTATTTATATTTTCACAAGGTACAGTAATATCAAAAGGTATTTTTTCATTAACATTAAAATATTTTATTTCTTCAAATTCGGTTCTTAAAAGATAATTATTGCTATTATAAAAACTAAATTGTAAGTATTTATTAGTCATAAGTTCACCTGTATGGTTAACTACATTGCCATTTACATGGACCTTTCTAGTGGTAGCTTGACATTCCTCAATATTTACATCAACAGGTATATCAATTTCTAATGAATAATCTACATTACGGACATTGTTTTTATTTTGCAATGTTCCTAAATATGTCATACCAGACACAAATAAAAATAAAAGTATAAATAATATAAAATATTTCCAAAATTTTTTCATTGTTTTCATATATGCACAAATCTCCTTAAAAATTATGTTAATATTATACTATAATATTATAAAAAAGTAAATAAGCAATTTTAGAATAACAAAATTTCAAAAAAACATTGACAAAACAAGGGATATAATGGTAAAATATACAACGTTAATGTGTAAAAATTAGGAGGTGAAATTAAAAGTGCCAACAATAAACCAATTAGTAAGAAAAGGTAGAAAAACAAGTACAACAAAATCTACAGCTCCAGCTCTACAAAAAGGATTTAACTCAAAATTAAATAGACAAACAAATAACAGAGCACCACAAAAAAGAGGAGTATGTACAGTTGTAAAAACAGTTACACCTAAAAAACCAAACTCAGCTTTAAGAAAAGTAGCCAGAGTAAGACTATCTAATGGATATGAAGTAACATCATATATTCCAGGAATAGGACATAACCTACAAGAACACAGTGTTGTTTTAATTAGAGGTGGAAGGGTAAAAGATATCCCAGGTGTTAGATACCACATCATAAGAGGTACTTTAGATACAGCAGGTGTTAAAGATAGAATGCAAGCTAGATCTAAATATGGTGCAAAACGCCCAAAGAAATAAGGCGAATTTGAAAAAAATAGTGCTAAATAAAGAAATATAATAAAATTAATATAGATTTATAGCACTATGCGGAAAAGCAAAAGCTTTTCAGAGTAACTTAAGATACTTTTTTAAGTATGTAATTAATAAGAAAAAGGAGTGAAGAATAGTGCCAAGAAGAGGATTTATAGCAAAAAGAGATGTTTTACCAGATCCAATATATAATAGCAAAGTTGTTACAAAATTAATAAACAACATAATGTTAGATGGTAAAAAAACAGTTGCTCAAAAAATAGTTTATGATGCATTTGACATCGTAAAAGAAAAAGAAGGAAAAGAACCTTTAGAAGTTTTTGAAGCAGCTCTAAACAATGTTATGCCAGTTCTTGAAGTTAAAGCAAGACGTGTAGGTGGAGCAACTTACCAAGTACCACTTGAAATTAGAGCAGAAAGAAGACAAACTCTAGGATTAAGATGGCTTGTAACTTATGCTAGAAAAAGACATGAAAAAACAATGGCTGAAAAACTAGCAGGAGAAATAATCGATGCTGTTAACAATGCTGGTGGAGCATTCAAGAAGAAAGAAGAAACACATAGAATGGCAGAAGCTAACAAAGCTTTCGCACATTATAAATTCTAGATTTGGAGTGTGAAGTGGGATGTAGTACACTTCTCACCTCTCACATCTGATTTGTGTTAAATAAAAAATAATTAAAATAGGAGGAGAAAAAATGGCAGGTAGAGCATTTCCATTAGAAAAAACAAGAAATATAGGAATAATGGCTCATATAGATGCAGGAAAAACAACAACAACAGAAAGAATTCTTTTCTATACAGGTAAAACACATAAAATAGGAGAAGTTCATGATGGAGCAGCTACTATGGACTGGATGGAACAAGAACAAGAAAGAGGTATTACAATTACTTCTGCTGCAACAACATGCCAATGGTTAGGTCATAGAATAAATATAATTGATACACCAGGACACGTTGATTTTACTGTTGAAGTTGAAAGATCTCTAAGAGTATTAGACGGATCTGTTACAGTATTTTGTGCAAAAGGTGGAGTTCAACCACAATCAGAAACTGTATGGAGACAAGCAGATAATTACAAAGTACCAAGAATGGCATATGTAAATAAAATGGATATTACTGGTGCTAACTTTTATGCTTGCGTAGATCAAATGAGAAATAGATTAAATGCAAATGCTATTCCAATTCAATTACCAATTGGAGCAGAAGGAAATTTCAAAGGAATAGTAGACTTAATAAAAATGAGAGCATTTATTCATAAAGACGATTTAGGAAAAGACATAGAAGAAACTGAAATACCAGCTGACTTAGTAGAATCTGCAAATAAATATAGATCAGAAATGGTTGAAGCTGCAGCAGAACAAGATGATGAATTAATGATGAAATACTTAGAAGGTGAAGAACTTTCTGAAGCAGAAATCAAAAAAGGATTAAGAATAGGAACAATAAATAATAGAATAGTTCCAGTATGTTGTGGTTCATCATATAAAAATAAAGGTGTTCAAGAATTATTAAATGCAGTTGTTGATTTCATGCCATCTCCATTAGATATACCACATATTAAAGGTGTAACATTAGATGGAGAAGAAACAGAAAGAAAAACATCTGATACAGAACCATTTGCAGCATTAGCATTTAAAATTGCAACAGACCCATTTGTTGGAAAACTTTGTTTCTTTAGAGTTTACTCAGGAACATTAGAGTCTGGTTCAACAGTATTAAATGCAAATAAAGACAAAAAAGAAAGAATAGGAAGAATTCTTCAAATGCATGCTAACCACAGAGAAGATATAGATAAAGTATATGCAGGAGATATAGCCGCAGCTGTTGGTTTAAGAGAAGTAACAACAGGTGATACACTATGTGATGTAAACAATCCAGTTATACTAGAATCTATGGAATTCCCAGAACCAGTTATTGAAATTGCAATTGAGCCAAAAGATAAAGTAGCTCAAGAAAAAATGGCAATAGCATTATCAAAATTAGCAGAAGAAGATCCAACATTCAAAACATATACAAACCAAGAAACAGGACAAACAATTATAGCAGGTATGGGTGAATTACACTTAGACATTATAGTAGACAGATTAAAAAGAGAATTTAAAGTTGAATGTAATGTAGGTAAACCACAAGTATCTTACAAAGAAACAATTAGAAACAAAGTAAGAGTTGAAGGTAAATTCATTCGTCAATCTGGTGGACGTGGACAATATGGACATGTTTGGCTAGAAATGGAACCATTAGAGCCTGGTAAAGGAATCGAATTTGAAAGCAAAATCGTTGGTGGTGTTGTTCCAAAAGAATACATTAAACCAACTGAAGAAGGTGTACGTGAAGCTGCTGAAAGCGGAATTCTTGCTGGTTACCCAGTTATAGATTTCAAAGCTACATTAGTAGATGGATCTTACCATGATGTTGACTCATCAGAAATGGCTTTCAAAATAGCAGGATCTATGGCATTCAAAGAAGGATGTAAACAAGCAAAATCAGTTCTTCTTGAACCAATTATGAAAGTTGAAGTAACAGTACCAGAAGAATATATGGGAGATGTTATTGGAGACGTAAACTCTAGACGTGGAAGAATGGAAGGAATGGAAGCAAGAAACGGAATGCAAATAATAAGAGCATTTATTCCACTTTCAGAAATGTTTGGATATGCAACAGACTTACGTTCTAAAACACAAGGTAGAGGAACATACTCAATGGAACCAAGCCATTATGAAGAAGTTCCAAAATCAATATTAGAAACAATAGTTGCATCAAGAGCAAAAAAAGACTAAAAAAATTTGCAAACATATTGCAAAAATAAGAAAAATATTATACAATATGTTTGCTTAAAAAATGTTTTTAAATTTAAAAAATAAATACGGCTAAGTTAGAAGAATCTAACAGCTTAAAATTAAGGAGGAATTTTAAATGGCAAAAGCAAAATTTGAAAGAACAAAACCACACGTTAACATTGGTACAATCGGCCACGTTGACCATGGTAAAACAACAA
>USOV01000016.1 GCA_900556455.1 uncultured Clostridium sp.
TTGTTATTCAAGCATATCTTTATTAAAAAAAGAACAAATGTCAAAAAATATAACTAGTAATTATAGTATTTACAAATTATACTCTAATAATTCTAAAAGTAACGAATCTTCATACACACAAAATATTCAAAACGAATTTTTTGGAACAATTGAAATACCAAAAATTAATTTATATTACCCTGTTTTTTCTCATTTGGATGAAGAATTATTAAAAGTTTCTCCATGTAAATTTTATGGTGATTCACCCAAAGTATTTGGAAACATATGTATTGCTGGACACAACTATGATAATTCTATGTTTTTTAGTAATTTGTCTTTGCTAAATATAGATGATGAAATATATCTTTATGATACTGATAATAAAAAATATATTTATAAAATTTTTAAAACTTATGAGGTTGTTCCTTCTGATTTATCTCCTGTATTTGAATTTGAATATAATTCAAAAGAATTAACTCTAATTACATGTAATAATCTAAATTCTAATAGATTAATTGTTAAATCAAAACAAATATAGCACACAAAAAAGACCTTATAAAAGGTCTTTGATTTATCTTATTTAACTAAATGTTTTTATATTCTTTTATCTTTTTATAAGCATATACTGCTGATACTCCAAATACAACTACTAATGCTGCTACTGGAATTGAATCTTCAATACCTGTTTTTGGTAAATTATTGTTTGTATTATTATAAACACTTGAATTCTTCTTTGCATTATTTTGGGTATTGTTAGGTGTATTACTTGGAGTGTTGCTTGGTGTGTTACTTGGTGTGTTACTTGGTGTATTACTTGGAGTGTTACTTGGTGTACTATTTTTTGTTAATGTTCCTGTTAAATCATGAACATCATTATTATCATTTGCAGCATTTACAGTTGTTGAAAACAACATTACCATTGCACTAACTAATAAAATTGTAACAATTTGAATTAAATTTGATTTTTTCATATTGATTTCTCCTCTACTTTCATACTTTTTATTATTATTTATACAATCACTATATATTATACTACTTTTTTTAGTATAATTCAAGCAAAATATATAAAAATACATAAAAGAATACATTTCTTTTGTTTTTCTATTAATATTTTATACTTTAAAAATAAATAAGTCAAGAGTTTTATTTTATTTTTATATTACATTTATGTTACATATTTATACATTAAATTTAAATAAAACAATATCCCCATCTTGCATAATATATTCTTTTCCTTCTGAACGAACTAATCCCTTTTCTTTGGCTGCGACCATTGAGCCTTCTCTTACTAAATCTTCATAAGAAACTATCTCAGCTTTTATGAATCCTCTTTCAATATCAGAGTGAATCTTCCCAGCAGCTTGTGGTGCTTTTGTTCCTTTTTTTATTGTCCAAGCTCTTACTTCTGGTTCTCCTGCTGTTAAAAATGACATTAATCCTAACAAATCATAGCTTTCTTTTACTACTCTATCTAAACCAGATTCTTTTAACCCTAATGCTTCTAACATTTCTTTTTTGTCAGTATCATCTAATGTTGATAATTCTTCTTCTATTTTTGCACAAAGTGGTATGCATTTTGTTTTTTCTTGTTTTGCAATTTCTATAACTTTTTTTACATTTTCATCATTGTTTACATCTGCTAATTGTTCTTCAGATACATTTGCAATATATATAATTGGTTTACTTGTTAATAAGAATAAGTCTTTTAAGTATTCTTTTTCTTCGTCTGATATTTCTACTGTTCTTGCAGATTTTCCATTATCCAATGCTTCTTTTAATCTTGTTAATGCATTTATTTCTATTTGATATTTTTTATCTGCTTTTAACATTTTATTTGCTTTGTCTAACCTTTTTTCTACTGTCTCTAGATCTGCAAATATTAACTCTAAATTAATTGTTTCTATATCCCTAACTGGATTTATATTTCCATCTACATGAACTATGTTTGAATCTTCAAAGCATCTTACAACTTCGCAAATTGCATCTACTTCTCTTATATGTGATAAGAATTTGTTTCCCAATCCCTCACCTTTGCTTGCACCTTTTACTAAGCCTGCAATATCAACGAATTCTATAACTGCATGTGTTGTTTTTTGTGGATTATACATTTTTGTTAATTCATCTAATCTTTCATCTGGTACTGGTACTATTCCTACATTTGGTTCTATTGTACAAAATGGATAGTTTGCGCATTCTGCACCTGCTTTTGTAATAGCATTAAACATTGTACTTTTTCCTACATTTGGAAGTCCTACGATTCCGATTTTCATTTCTTTTCTCCTTAAATTTTATTTTTTATAAGATTTATTATCTCTTCTACTGTTTTTTGCTCTTGTTCTCCTGTTTCCATATTTTTTAATGTTAATTTTCCTGAGTTTATTTCATCTTCCCCAATGGCTATTACATATGGGATTTTTAATTTGTCTGCATGTTTAAATTTTGCTTTTATTTTCTTGTTATCAAAATAAATTTCTGTGTTTATTCCTGCTTTTCTTAATTTATTTGCAACTTCAATTGATGGTCCTAAGTCCTCTATCATTGATATTATTAATATATCTGATATTGAGTTTTTGTTTGTTTTTATTAGTCCTAAATCATCTAAAACAAAGAATAGTCTTGTAAGTCCTATAGACATTCCTACTCCTGGAAGTTGCCTGTCTGTATAAAATCCTGCTAAATCATTATATCTTCCACCAGAACATACGCTTCCTATAGATTTATATTCATCTAAAAATGTTTCATAAACTGTTCCTGTATAATAATCTAATCCTCTTGCAATACTTAGGTCTATCATAAAACAGTCATCTGGAACACCAAATATTCTAATATATTTTACTACTTCTTTTAATTCTTCTAAACCTTTTACAAAGTTTTCATTTTTTACACTTAGCTTTGATAATGCTTCTAATTTTTCGTCTGTTGTTCCATTTATTTTTATGAAGTTTAATATAAATTCAGCATTTTCCTTTGATAGTTTTAGTTCTTCTAATTCTTCTTTTACTTTATCTTCTCCAATTTTTTCTATTTTGTCTATAATTCTCATTATGTCTTGGCTTACTTCTTTTGCATCTATGTATTCAAATATTCCATTTAATATTTTTCTATTATTAATTCTTATTGTAAATTTTCCTAAATCTAATTCATTAAATACATCATAAATAATGCTTGGGATTTCAGCATCATTTATTATGCTTAGTTCTCCATCTCCAATTATGTCTATATCACATTGGTAGAATTCCCTGTATCTTCCCCTTTGTGCACGTTCTCCTCTATATACTTTTCCAATTTGATATCTTCTAAATGGGAAGCTAAGCTGTCCTTGATATTCAGCTACATATTTTGCAAGTGGAACTGTTAAGTCAAATCTTAGTGTTAATTCACTATCACCTTTTGTAAATGAATATACTTGTTTTTCTGTTTCTCCACCAGCTTTTGCAAGTAGTACTTTTGAAGATTCTATTACTGGTGTATCTATTGGTAAAAATCCATACTTTTCATATGTTTTTTGTATTTTTTCTTTCATTTGGTTAAATAGAATTTGCTTGTCTGGCATTAATTCCATAAAGCCTGGCAAAGTTCTTGGATCTACTTTATTCATATATTTTCCTTTCTTTCCGTATTGAAGTGAGAAGTGTGTTTCCAATATCACCCCTCCCACTTCAATAATATAAATTTTATTTCTCTATATTTTACAACTTTTAATCTATTGTTATTTCTGTTTGTGTATTTAGGTTAAATTCTTTTGTTCTTTTTGTGCTTCCGTCTATTATTACTTTTACAACTACTGTTCCTCTTCCTGTTGTTGTAACTTTTAGGTCTGTAGTATCTTTGCTTACTTTTTTAGATTCTATTTGTTCACCATCTACTGTTACTTTTAATTCTACTGTTCCTGGTGCTTTTGTTACTTTTTCTCCTTCTGCATTTTCTTCTGTTTCTGGTTTATAACCTACTATTGAGGCTACATTTATAGTTATTGTTCCTGTTTTTAATTCACTATATGTGTTTATTGTTATTGAAACCTCTGTTCCTTTATCTACCATACTTTTTGGTGATACTGTTTGAGATACTACTCCTGCACCTTTGCTTGAATCTGTTACTGTGCTTGTGCTTTTCCATTTTAGTTTAGCATTTGTTAATGCTTGTTTTGCATCTTCTTCTGTCATTCCTGTAAGATTTGGTACTTCTACTTGCTCTATTCCCATACTTACTTTTATTTTTATAGCACTTCCCTTAAGTATTTCTTCTCCTTCTGCAACTTCTTGTTCTACTACATAATCTTTTTCTATTTCATCACTATTTACTTCTTCAACTTCTGGAACTAATCCTAAGTCTTTTAGTTCTTTTATTGCTTCATCTCTTTTTTTGCCAACTACTTTTGTTACTTTTACTAATTCTTGCCCCTTGCTTACAACTATCTTTACTGTTGCCCCTTCTTTTACCTTATAATTTTCTTGGTAAACTGGGTCTTGGCTTATGATTTTTCCTTCTTCTATTTCAACATGAAAGGCCTCTTCTATTTCTAATTTTAATTTTGCTTCATTTGCTGCAATCTTAGCCTCATCTAATGTCATACCTTCAAATTTTGGAAGTGCCACATCTTTTGCCTTTCCCATATTTAATGCAAAAAATGTTATACTCATTGCAAGTGCAAATACTAATATACAAGATGTAATTATTGCAATCCATCTTTGTACTGGATGGTCTTCAAAATGTTTTTTTATTTTAGCAAATTTTCCTTCTTTTTTATTTTTAGCATGTTTTTCTTCTTCATTATAATTTAAAGAAATTCTTTTTGTTGCAAATTCATCTACTTCAGGGATAGGTCTTACAAATGAGCCTGTTTCATCTTTTAGGCACATTTCCAAATCCCTTATCATTTCTGTTGCAGTTTGATATCTCATGCTTGGTTCTTTTTGCATTGCTTTTAATATTATTTTATTTAAACTTAGTGGTATTTGGCTATTTAAAACTATTGGTTCTACTGGTTCTTCTTGAATATGTTTTAATGCTACTGAAACTGGTGTATCTGCATCAAAAGGTACTCTTCCTGTTACCATCTCATACATTACAACTCCTAATGAATATAGGTCAGACTTTGCATCTGTATGTCCACCTTTTGCTTGTTCTGGTGAGAAATAATGTACAGAACCTGTTGTTGCTCCAAATGCTGTAATTGTTGCATTTGATACAGCTTTTGCAATTCCAAAGTCTGTAACTTTTGCAACTCCTTCTTCTGTAATTATAATATTATGTGGTTTTATATCTCTATGAACTATATTATTTCTATGAGCTTTTTCTAGTCCTCTTGCGATTTGAATAGCTAAGTCTACTGCCCATTTCCAAGCTAGTGCTCCATCTTCTACTATTATTTCTTTTAGTGTTTTTCCTTTTACAAGTTCCATTACTATATAATATAGATTTCCTTCATGTCCTACATCATATACAGATACTATATTAGGATGTGTTAAACTTGCAGCAGATTGAGCTTCAGCATTAAATCTTTTTATAAATTCATTATCAGTTGTAAATTCATCTCTTAGTATTTTCACAGCTACTTCTCTTTTTAATACATGACATTTTGCTCTATATACTGTTGCCATTCCACCTGTTCCAATTTTTTCTATTATTTCATATCTATTTCCAAGAATTTTACCTTGTAAATCCATATTTCAACCTCCAAAATCTAATTTTTTATTATTATAAAAGTTATATTATCCAATCCACCATTAAGGTTTGCCTCTTTTACTAAGTTTTCTGCTGCTTGGTTTATGTCATTATTTATTATATTATATATTTGTTCTTCAGATACCATATTTGTAAGTCCATCTGAACAAATTAAAATCACATCATTCTCTAAGAATTTTTTATAAAATACATTTACTTCTAAATCTGTTTCACATCCTAAAGCCTTAACTAACATGTTTTTCTTTGGATGATTTTTTGCTTCCTCTTTTGTTATTGTTCCATCTTCTACTAGTTTTTGTACATAGCTATCATCTTTTGTTAGTTTTCTAATAATTCCCTGTCTTATTCTATATACACTACTATCTCCTACATGCCCAATAAACATTTTTTCTTTGTAAATTAAGCATATTTCTAAAGTTGTTCCCATTTGCTCTAATTCTGGTTTTTCTTGAGCCTTTTCATGTACTTTTGTATTAGCATACTCCATAGCATTTTTTATTATATCCAATATCTGTTCTTTTTCGTAGTCTAAATTTTTATCAAAATGCTCTGTAATATAATCCTTGGCTGAAATTGTTGCCAGTTTACTAGCTACTTCTCCGCCAGCATAGCCCCCCATTCCATCTGCCAATATATTTAAACATCCATCATCACTTATGTAATAATAGTCTTGATTATTTTTTCTTTCTCTTCCAATATCTGTTCTTGCAAAAGTTAACATTTCTTCACCTCTTTTTTTCGTAGTTGCCCACATGCTGCATCTATATCTGAGCCTAATTCTCTTCTAATTGTTGCAACTATTCCATGGCTATTTAAGTAGTCTCTAAACTTCATTATGTTTTCATTAGTGCTTTTGTTAAATTTTCCATTTTCTATTTTATTTATTGGTATTAAATTTACGTGGCAAAGCATTCCTCTTAGTAGTTTTACTAATTCCTTCGCATCATCTAAATTATCGTTATTTTCTTTTGCCAAAGCATATTCAAAAGATATTCTTCTATTAGTCTTTTCAATATAATATCTACATGCCTTCATTAATTCTTCTATATTGTAAGCATTATTTATTGGCATCATTGCACTTCTTTTTTCATTTGATGCACTATGGAGTGAAATTGATAATGTGCATTGTAAGTCTTTATCTGCCAATTCATAGATTTTTGGAACAATTCCACTTGTTGATATGCTTATATGCCTTGCTCCAATATTAATTCCTTTTTGATTATTTATTAATGAAATGGCTTTTAGAACATTTTCAAAATTGTCTAGAGGTTCTCCTATTCCCATAAACACTACATTTGATATTTTAACTCCAGTATCTCTTTCTACTGCTTGTAGTTGTTCCACAATTTCCCCAGCTTCTAAGCTTCTTGCAAATTTTACTCCTGTTGATGCGCAAAATTTACATCCCATTTTACATCCAACTTGAGATGATACACAAATTGTATAACCATGCTTATATTCCATTAATACAGATTCTATTGCATTTCCATCTAAGATATCAAAAAGATATTTTTTGGTTCCATCTTTTGATTCTTGTTTTGTTATTATTTTAAATATATGCAAATCATAATTTTCTTTTAATTTTTCCCTCAAGCTTAATGGCAAATTTGCCATATCATCAAAGCTTGTAACATTTTCTTTGTATATCCAATTAAAAATTTGCTCTGCTCTATATTTCTTTTCTCCTAGATTTTCTATTATTTCCTGTAATTCTTCTAAGTTGTAATTTTTTATATTATTTTTTAGCATAAAACTTCCTTCTATTCTAATTTTACGTTTATTATTCTATCACAAAGGACTATATATTACAAGAAATTTTTTTATTAATTCAAATTATTTCATTTTATTAATTACTATGATATAATAACTAATAGTTAATTCATGTGAAGAATAACCTTCTTCCTTGAATGCTATAACCAGAAATATTATTTTGAGTTTTTACTCGAATGGAGGTTTTTATGTTTGATGATATTAAAAAGAATAAACGAAAAACCGCTGTTATTATTAGTGGTTTCATTATTATGATTACTTTAATTTTATATTATATATGTATGGCTTTTAATTTAGATTCTTATTTAGCTATTATAATTGCTTTGCTTTTTTCTGTAATTTCATGTTTTGCTTCATATTATAATAGTGATAAAATTATTTTAAGAACATGTAAAGCAAGACCTGCTACTTTAGAAGAAGATAAGAAGCTTGTACATATTTTTGAAGCTCTTATGGTCTCTTCTGGGTTACCTTGTCAACCAAGGTTATATATTGTAGATGACCCTCAACCAAATGCTTTTGCAACTGGTCGTAATCCCCAAAACGCTATTATCTGTGTAACTACTGGACTTCTAGAGAAATTAGATTATTATGAGTTAGAGGGTGTTATTGCTCACGAAATGAGTCACATTAGGAATTATGATATTCTTCTTTCTGCTGTGGTTACCGTTATGGTTGGATTTGTTGTAATGCTTTCTGATATGTTTACTAGAATTTGTTTTTATGGTAGACGAAGAGATAATGATAACGATAATAAGGGTTCTGGAATATTGATGCTTGTTGGACTAATTTTCTTAATTTTAGGTCCAATATTTGGTAAAATAATGCAAATGGCCATTTCGAGAAGAAGAGAATTTTTAGCAGATGCAACAGCTGTTGAGATTACAAGAAATCCGCAAGGCTTAATATCCGCTCTTAAAAAATTAGATTCTGACCCAAATGAATTAAGATATGCAAATAATGCAACTGCTCATATGTATATTGTAAGTCCATTTAAAGACAATCCTGATAAGAAAAAAAGAAAAGCTGGCCTATTAGATACTCATCCAAGTATAGATGAAAGAATTGAAGCCTTAGAAAATATACAATAAGAAATAAGCCTCTGGTATAACCAGAGGCTTATAATATTAATTATATTTGAGCATCATTTATTACATTGATTAATTTATTTGATAAATCATATGTAAGTTTTAACATATAAAAATATTTTTGTATTACTTCTTTATTTAATACTCCTTTTTTTAAATTTCCAACTTCAAACATTGCTCCAGAATGAAACCTTAAGTATATCTCGTTTTCTTTTATAACAATATCAAATTTCATATTCGCTTTATTTTCAAATTGCACCAATTCTTCCATAACATCTGCTGTTAATAATTGCATTCCAATAATTTTGTTTGAAGCTTTTACATCAAAATGTTTTTCAAATTCACTTGAATCCATGTTTAATCTATCTTTTTTAGAAATTGTTCTGTCTTTCATTATTTTTAATTCACTATTAATAGATTTATCTATTACAATTTTAGCAAATAATCCATGAAATTTTGTAACTGTTTCTGTTTGTGTTTCACCCTCAGAATCTTTGTAAGTTCTCTCTTCTTGTGTTAGTACCTCAGCCATCTGGATATTATATTTGTTATTTATTTGTGCTTCAAAATAATCATCTGATTTATATTGATTATAATATTCATATTGAAGCTGTTCATATATATATTCTGGCATTCCATTTTGTGGTAAGTATTTTAAATTATCATAAAAATTACTCATAATTTTGCTTATTACTACTTGTTTATATTTTGCAGTTAATTGTCTTTGTTTCTTACTATTTTTTCCGCACATTGTTATTATTGCAAAAATTATTATATTCATCATTAGAGCAAATATCATTATATATAGAAAGCTTATTGGTTCCAAATATGTGACATTTTTTAAAACCATTATTATAAAAAACATATCAATTATTAAGCATATTATTATAGCTATTTTTTTCATTTTTTCATTTTGTTTTTTTGCCTCTTGCCATAAAGTATCTAATTCATTATTGTCTGCATTTTGTAATTCTTTATAAATCTCATCAAGCATTTTCATAAAACTAATCCTCTAAATTTATATTAATATTTTCTCTTTTATATTCTTCTATTTCAAATAATTTTGCCTTTTTAAACTTAAACAAGCTTGCAATTACATTAGATGGTACTACGGCAATTTTATTATTATAAGCTGTAACTTCATTATTGTATATCCTTCTTGCTGCTTGTAATTGACTTTCTAATTTAGTTAGGCTTCTTTGTAAGTTTAAATATTGTTCACTTGATTTTAATTCTGGATAATTTTCTGCCACTGCTATAAGTTGGTTCATTTTGTTATTTAAATTTTCAGCACTTTTGAGGTTACTTGTTTGTTTCATATATTCTGACCTTAAATTTGTAATTTCTGTAAATATGCTTTGTTCATGTTTTGAATATGCTTTTACACATTCCACTAAATTGGGAATTAGTTCAAACCTTTGATTTAAGTATACATCTATACCTGATTCTGCTTGTTTTACTTTATTTCTCGCCTTTACTAAGCTATTGTATGTTATCAGTATAGTAATTAATAATATCGCAACTATAATTAATATTAACACTTTTTTCTCTCCTTTTATAATTTTTCAATTATTACTATATTTTTAAAGATTAGCCCCCAGTATAACCAGGGGCTTTTGGTTCCTACTTGTTATGAGTAATTTTCCACCAGGGTGCTTGAGAGTCTTCAACCGTCTTTCCGTGCTTTTCCAGTAAGACTCTTACATTAGGTCTTACATTCTTGCAAAAGAAGGTCTCCTCTTTTCTCATCATAAACAGAATCCATTTGAGCTGGATTTCGTCCAGTACCTGGTTACGGTGGCTTACCTTCCGACTGTAGATAGACTTTTCCTTAATAATCCGCCGTTTTTCCATTGTAGGTCCCTCCTAATTTCTTGCCTTAAGCAAGTTGTTTAGGAAATAATTGTATCATAAATTCAATGTAATATCAAGGCTAAAATTACGACGATTTCTTACATATACATGCTATGATATAAAAATAAATAGTTGCACTCCAATTTTTGGAACTACAACTATTTACTTTTTTATTTAATTTTTTCTTTTACATACTCGCATATAATATTTACTATTTTCTCATTTCCGATTGAGCAATCAAGACATATATCGTAGTTTGCTTTATCTCCCCATTTTCTATTAGCTATAACTTCATAATAAGTAGCCCTTGATTTATCTGATTCATTTATATGTTTTTTTGCTTCATTATATGTATCTTTGTACATTTCTTTTACTTTATTTATTCTATATTCGATTGGCGCATATAGGAATATTTTTATTAAATTTGGATTATCCTTTAAGAAATAATCTGAACTTCTGCCAACAATTACGCAATCACTCTTTGATGATATCATTCTGATTGTTTCTGCCTGTTTTAATATATAATCTCTTTCAGCATCTAAAGATAAATAAAAATTATACAAATCATCATTGCTATATTTATTTTCAATTAAAGAATTTTCAACTGCAAATTCTTTGATTTCTTCTTTATCATAAAATTTTATTCTCAGTTTTTCTGCCACGCTTCTTGCAATTTCTTTACCACCAGTTCCATGTTGTCTTGAAATTGATATAATTAATTTTGTATCTTTTAGTTCTTTAGTTTTATTTTCATCTATAATTATAATTTTCTCTTTATATGCATTTTTCAATATAAATATAGATATTGTAGCAGTTAGTACTTCTGCCATTTTGTTTTTTTTGTTTTTTCCATTCTATACACTCCTTCTATTTTTTAAGCAAAAAAATAACGTAAGTCCTTTTTCTGGACTTACGCTTTCGCTACACGATATGCATGTATTATAGCACAAATTTTGCTTTTGTGTAATACTTTTTTTAAAAAATTTTTATTCTTTAATTCAAATTGGTAAATTGCTATTATTGTAATGGAGCACACTTTGCTCCTCTACAATTAATTTATATTTTTATTAGGCAGATAAATTCCTATTCATACATATTTCTAATATTTTTTTCATGGTATTGGCTGTTCTTATTGTAATTTTGTCTTTTATATATGTACTTGCTGTTTTACTCCACCAATTTGATTTCCTATAATTCTTTAAGTCATATGACCAAAATATAGAATTATTGTATTCCTTTATTTTTTCAATATCTTCTTTTGGATTTCCAACAGCATTATAAACCTCTTCATAGTTGGTAGGAGGAATTATAAAAATTAAATTGTCATATATATCCTTATTATCTGTTCCCCACCATTTAGGCTTGTTATTTAGTATCTCTTCAAGTTCTAATGCGCTTATAATAAAAATCGGTATATCAAGATTAAACTTATTTTTTATCATTTTATAAATGTCTTCCCTTATAGTTTCTTTATTGTTTATGTTACATTCAAAAATGACATTACCACTATTAAGATAAGTTATGACGTTTTTGTAATTGTTGTCTTCAAATTCTTTCTTTAATTCAGCCATTGAAATTTTATTTTTGCCACTTATATTTATTCCTCTTAGTAGAGCTATATATTTCATATTAAATCACACTTTCAAATTACTATTTTACTAATCTCATATACTTCATATTTTTATTACATTGTTATTATAATTTCAGTCCATCTTTAAATGCTTCTCCAACAACATCTCCTAAGACTCTGTATGTGTTGCTAGTCATATCAAATGTAATTATTTCCATTTTATCAACATCAATATTGCCGTTTTCATCTAAATATGCTTCATCAACTGAACAATTTACAACTTTTCCTATTAATTCCCCATCTTCGAATGAGTCAACTACACATTCTAATGTTAATGGATATTCTTCAATAATTGGAGCATCTACAAACTTTGATTTTGTAACATGTACTCCTGTTTTTGCAATTTTGTCTTCTTTATTTCCTGATACAACTCCAAAATAGTCTGATATTTTTTCTGTTTTCTTTGTTGCAAAACCTACTGTGAATGCCTTTTTTAGTTCTAAATTTTCTGTTGTTTTATGTTTTGATAGAGAAATATAGATTTTTCCGTAATCATGTATTCCTCCCCATGCTGCATTCATTACATTAGCCTTTCCGTCCTTGTCATAAGTTCCAATCATTAAAACTGGAAGTGGTAAAAAATTCATTTTATTTCCTAAATCTTTTCTCATAATTTTCCTCCTATAATCTTTTTATGTAGCTATATTGTATCACTTGATGTTGCTTTTTGTACATATTATTTATTGTTTTCTTTATATAAAAAACATTCATTGTCATGTGAATATATAACCCCTATTGCTTGTAAATAAGAATAAATAATTGTGCTTCCTACAAACTTCATTCCTCTTTTTTGTAAATCTTTTGACAGATTATCAGATAATGAATTCGTTGTTTTATCTGTTTCATAAATAGTTTTTCCATTTGTAAAAGTTTTTAAATAATTATAAAAACTTCCATATTCCTTTTGTATTTCTTTAAATATTTTGCTATTATTTATTGTCGCATTTATTTTCAATTTATTTCTTATAATCTCTTTATTTCCTAACAGTTCTTGTATATTATCACTGTCATATTGGCATATTTTGTCTATATCAAATTTGTCAAAAGCCTTTCTGAAACTCTCTCTTTTATTTAGTACACATTCCCATGATAAACCCGCTTGAAATGGCTCTAATATCAACATTTCATATAAATATTTATCATCAAAATTTGGTTTGCACCATTCTTCATCATGATATTTTACATATAGTTCATTTTTTAAGTTGCACCACTTACATCTTTTCATTTTATGCCTCCTTTACTACCTCACTTTTGGTAACTCCATGTTTTTTCCTTATAACAAAATGAGATTTTATTTGTAATTTTTATACCTTTTATTAAACTTACTCTAGTAATTATGTCCTTTTAAAATTAAAATACAATAACAATTTATTTTTTTTAACTTTATTATAGAAATAGGTAGAGAATTAAATTCTCTACCTATCATAAAGATAGCAATAAAACAGACTTTAAAAAAACATTAATGTTTTCCTGGTTTCTTTGTAGAGGATTTTATTGTATCAAAAACACCATATGTAACTTCTGAAATAGTAATACAATCCTCTTCAAGAATGTCAATTATAGGATGAAGAAATAATACACTAACAATTAGCAAAGTTTTAAGCCAGAATCTCGCAGGGAGAAGAACAACAATTATAACAAATGCGGCCAAAATTATTGTATTAAACACCAAAGCAAATTTGCTATAACTTTTCCGTAAAAAAATGTTATTTGCTGTACAGTCTGGAGCCGAAAAAAATGCTATTGTAGTAATGGCTGTAGTAATGGCAGCCCATTTTAGGTTTGTAAAAATTGCAACTGCTAACAGGACCAAATTCATTCCCAAATAAGCATATGCAAGACCTATACTACAATATAAGTCAAAATACCCATAAATGGACACCGTTACGTAGTGGATTACCGCAAGTATAGTGAATACCAAACCTATTTCTGGTGCCAACCACCAAATAAGCATTAAGTTAATTACAAGAGACAAGAAATAATACCATTGTTCATTTCCTTCTCCTGCAAATCCACATTCGCCTCCTACAATATACCGATAAATTCTAAGAAATTTCTTCATTTTAGTTTATTCCTCCTAAAATTATAGATGAATTTATGGTTGTCTGTTTATATATGCTATCCTTATTTTATTTCCTTAAAATAATAATTTTATAATAACTGCCTATATATCAGCCTGCAAAACAGGATTAAAAAATTTTGACTAGAACACTTTATCACTTTTTATTGATTTTTTCAAGTTTTTTTCTAGTACTATCTACTTTCCTGCTCCTTATGGTCCATACTTTCTTCATATAGGTTTTTATTATTTTTATCTATATTAGTAATTCTAGGTGATTCCTTTATTAAAGCTTTTTCTTTATCTGAAAGTTCCCATGATTTTTTTTCACTTTTCTGCATCGGACTTACTGTTGTAGTTTCTGGAATTTGTTTTGTTCCTCTTAAATATGAAAGTAGTCTTTTTTTCAAATCAAATGCAAAAGGTTTTCTTGATGAATACATTTCTTCATGGTAGTAAATGTCTGGTTCAACATCTTCAAATAGTTCTGGATTTGTTAAAATTTGTGTTGCTGTATTTAACCACTCTGTTGAATTAGTTTTCATGCTTCTATAGGCAACATATTTTCCTCTTATGTGGTCATCTGTAAAATTAGTTGATACTCCTTGTTTAGATAGAATTTTACCAATTTTCCTTGCAATATTTATATTCTCATCTGTTATTTTCAAAGTAACATATGCACTTTGAACTCCATGTCCGGAACAACAGAAAATGCTTGGAAGTCCACTCTTGTAAGACTGTCTTAAAAATTCTGTTAAATTAATATCTCCTTCTCCAAATTGTTTGAACATTTCTTCTCTCTCTTCTTCTGTCAAATCTTCTAATTCTATATGTCCTGCTGATGACTCTACATCTTTTTCTAATTTATTTATTATCCATGATTTAATTCCCATAATTAAACCTCCTAATTAATTTTATAAATCAATTTATTAAAGTATATTACATTTATAAAAAAATGCAATATAAAATTTCAAAATTCAAATAAAAAAGGCCCTCTTTTTAGGAAAAAAATGTTGGGCTTTAAATTATATTTAATAAATTGAACAACTATTTAAAGAAATTTTCAAAAAAACATTGACAGACACCTAAAATTAGTAGTATAATTGCAAATGTCGTAAGAATATAGCCAGTTCATTAAATATGCAGATGTGGCGGAACTGGTAGACGCACAGGACTTAAAATCCTGCGGTTGAATAAACCGTGCCGGTTCGATTCCGGCCATCTGCACCAAGAAAGAATAAGAATTTCTTATTCTTTCTTTTTTTATTTTAATAACAATACAGCCGGTCACATGTATTTACATGTGACCGGCTTGCAGTTTAAGCAATAGCTAAACAGAAAAACTATTTTATAATTTATTTTAATATTCAAACCATAACCCTTTTGTTCTTAATTCTGAAATTATTTGGCCATGTTCTGAACTTGTTTTTGAAAAATATACTTTTCCGTTTTTATCTGCTACAAAGAATAAGTAATCTGTTTTATTTGGATTTATGGCCGCTTCAATACTTGATTTACTTACTGATGATATTGGTCCAACTGGTAATTTTCCTTGCATTCTAGGCCCTCTTGTATTATATGGATTGTATGTGTCTAATTCCCTTTGATATAAATCTCTTTCTCCCATATCTATTTTAAATGCATAATATGTTGTTACATCACTCTGTATTGCCATATTCCTATCTAGTCTATTGTAAATTACACTTGATACATCTTTTCTATCTTCTGTATGTACAGATTCCATTTCTATAATTGAAGCTATTGTTAATATTTCATGTGCACTATATTCACTATTTTGTATTTCTTTTTTGTATTCTTCTAGCACTTCTTCCATTTTATCTAGCATTTTTTCAAATATCTCTTCTACACTTGCATTTTTATTTTTTAAAGCATAAGTATCTGGAAATAAGTATCCTTCTAAAGGATAATATATATCCTCATTTTTTATTTCATCTGTTATAAACCAATACTTCTCTATTAAAGAATCAATATAGTTCTCTCTTGATAAAAGTTCATAAACTTCACTTTCAGGATTATTTGTTGTTTCAGCAATTTTTTTTGCAAGCCATCTTATATTTTTCCCTTCTAGATATGTAAAATTTATATTATTTTGGTCATACACTATACCACTTTGTAAGCTTTGAGTTATTTCTTTTAAAGACATATTTTGTTTTAAATTATATTCTCCTGCTTTAAAATTACCTATATTATTTACTTTAACATAAATTTTAAAGCCTAATTTACTTCTAATAATGTTGTTTTCTTTTAAAATATCTGCAATTTCATTTGTACCTGTTCCAAGTGGTATTTCAATACCTATTTCTTCATCACTTGAACTTACCTTTGTAAACATTGATACATACATTATTATAATTCCTATTATTAAAATACCTAATATTATTAATCCAATCTTTAGTTTATTCATGTTTATTCCCCTTTTTCACTTATTAAATAATCTACTACTCCTACAAGATTTTTTTCTTCAAAGCTGTTATTTAAAATAACATTTGTTGTAATCCCCAATTCTCTTAATCTTGGTGTAAGTTCTATTATAAATCTGTCAAAACTATTGGTGTCATCTACTTTTTGGAAGTCTATATTAATTCCCCTTACTCTATATTTAGATACAAAATTAACTATTTTATCTATTAATTCAGTTCTCGTTTTATAATTTTTTATTAACTCATTTGTATATTTCTCTAATCCCTTATTTGAAATTGTTGCCCATACTGCATCATCACCAGTTTCAAAATCCTCTTGTTTTATCCCAATTGCTCCATTTTCTTCAAAACTAAATAATGTTTTCATTATAATTTTTGTAGCTTCTTGTTTATCATTATATAAAGTAAAACTGCTTCCATCTTTTAGGCTTAAAGTAATTTCTTTTGTCTCTATTGTGTCATCAAAATCCTGCCTTAGTATGTATCCGTCAGAAAGTATATTTGCTTTTACATATCCGGAGTATTCCATCTTCTTTTCTAATTAATCTCCAACCTTTACTTGTTGTGTAGTAACAGCTTACTGTTTCTCCTTGTTCTACCGTTCCTACCCCTTTTGAAATCAACCTTGGTTTGTATTTTAATTTAGAAGCTTCCTCTACTTCTGCTTTTATTAGCCCTTGATTTAGTTTTTCAATTACCACTATGTCGGTGCTTTCTATATATTGTACAGATATATTGTATACTAATTCCAAATCTGAAATTGGAATATAAATAACTCCATCTTTTAATAATACTTTAGAATTTAAATCTTGTTTTACACCATTTATTACCATCTGATTTTCTGCAACACAAAAGCTTGCAGTTTTTGTATTTGATGTTGTTACTATGGTCGATGTTTCTTCATCATAAAAAATGTTTTTATCCAAAAGTGTAGCTATATCATTCTTTGATAAATAAATTCCTCCCTCTTCTCCTATATAAACGCCACCGTTTCAAATTTTCTGTAACATCTTCATCATTTATTACTAAATTAGTTATGCCTTCGTATTTATCCCTTTTAAAGCCTGGTGCATAATTTAGAATAAATGCCACTATTATAAATGCTATTAAACAAATTATTATATTTCTTATGAATTTTTTCGTATTTAACTTCATTTTCTTACTCCTTCTTTATTTTGTTATAGTATATCATATTTAAATATAAAATTTGTATATATTTTTCAAAATTTCTTGAAATTATTTGCATTTTATTGTAATATCTAACCGATAATATTATATTAGGAGGTTTTTATATGAAATTTGAAGGATGGAATTCTTTTAATCCTGGTGAATGGTGTTTTGAAATAAATGTAAGAGATTTTATTCAAAAAAATTATACTCCATATACAGGAGATGCAACTTTTTTATCAGATGCAACTGATAGAACTAAAGAACTTTGGAATAAAGTTTTAGATTTATATGAACAAGAAAGGAAAAATGGTGGTGTTTTAGAGGTAGATGCTAATACTATTTCTACAATAACAAGTCATAATCCTGGCTATATTGATAAAGATTTAGAGCAAATTGTTGGGCTTCAAACAGATAAACCTTTAAAAAGAGCTATTATGCCTAACGGAGGAATTCGTATAGTAGAAAAATCTTGTGAAGCTCAGAATGTAAAAGTTTCTGAAGAAATAGAAAATATCTATCATAATTACAGGAAATCACATAATGATGGTGTTTTTTCTGCTTACACTCCAGACATAAGAGCTGCTAGAAGTTCACATTTAATAACAGGTTTACCTGATGGCTATGGTAGAGGAAGAATTATTGGTGACTATAGAAGAGTTGCTCTTTATGGTGTAGATACTTTAATAGAATTTAAGAAAAAAGATCTAACTATTTTAGAAACTCCAAATATTTTAGAGGAAGAAATTCAAAAACGTGAAGAAATTTTTGATCAAATTAAAGCTTTAAATGAACTAAAAGAAATGGCTTCTATGTATGGTTTTGATATATCTAGACCTGCACAGAATTCAAAAGAAGCTGTTCAATGGTTATATTTTGGATATTTAGGTGCAACTAAAGACCAAAATGGTGCTGCTATGAGTATTGGTAGAACTTCTACTTTCTTAGATATTTATTTTGAAAGAGATTTAAAAGCTGGTCTTATAACTGAACAAGAATTACAAGAATTAATGGATCATTTTGTTATGAAATTAAGATTGATAAGATTTTTAAGAACACCTGAATATAATGAATTATTTAGTGGTGACCCTGTTTGGGTAACTGAAAGTATTGGTGGTATGGGCTTAGATGGAAGAACTTTAGTTACTAAAAATTCTTTTAGAATTCTTCATACTTTAGAGACTTTAGGTTCTGCTCCAGAGCCAAATTTAACTGTACTTTGGTCTGCTAATTTACCAAGAGGATTTAAAGAATATACTACAAAACTTTCTATTGAAACAAGTTCAATCCAATATGAAAATGACGATTTAATGAGAACTTACTGGGGTGATGACTACTCTATCGCTTGTTGTGTTTCTGCAATGAGAACTGGAAAACAAATGCAATTTTTCGGTGCTAGATGCAATTTAGCAAAAGCATTACTTTATGCAATAAACGGTGGTAGAGATGAAATGTCTGGTAAACAAGTAACAACTCGTTTTGAACCAATTACTTCTGAATATTTAGATTATGATGAAGTTATGAAAAAATTTGACACACTTCTTGAATGGACTGCAAAAACATATATAAATGCATTAAATATTATTCATTACATGCATGACAAATATGCTTATGAAGCTATAGAAATGGCACTTCATGATTCAGATGTATTTAGAACAATGGCTTGTGGTATTGCAGGTTTATCTGTTGTTGCAGATTCACTTTCAGCAATTAAATACTCTAAAGTAAAAGTAATTAGAGATGAAACTGGTTTAGCTATTGATTATGAAATTGAAGGAGATTATCCAAAATACGGAAATGATGATGATAGAGTTGACCAGATAGCTGTTGATATTGTTAAATTGTTTATGGGAAAATTACAAAAACACAGAACTTATAGACACTCTGTTCCTACCCTTTCAATTTTAACAATTACATCAAATGTTGTTTATGGTAAAAATACTGGTAACACACCTGATGGAAGACGTGCTGGTGCACCTTTTGGTCCTGGTGCAAATCCATTACACGGTAGAGATTCTCATGGAGCTTTAGCTGTTTTAAACACTATAGCAAAACTTCCATATTCTCATTCAGAAGACGGAATTTCTTATACATTCTCTATTACTCCTGGTACATTGGGTAAAGATGAAGAATCACGAGTTAATAACCTAATTTCTTTATTAGATGGATATTTTGTTCAAGACAGTCATCATATTAATGTAAATGTCTTTGACAAGAGTCTTTTACTAGATGCAATGGATCATCCAGAAAAATATCCTCAACTTACTATAAGAGTTTCAGGTTATGCAGTTAACTTCGTAAAATTAACTAGAGAACAACAATTAGATGTAGTTCATAGAACCATTCATGAAAGAATTTAAACGGAGATTTTTATGGAAGATTTAAAAGGAAATATTCATTCAGTTGAAACTTTTGGTACTGTAGACCGGTCCTGGTATTAGATTTGTTGTTTTTATGCAAGGCTGTCATTTACAATGTAAATATTGCCAAAATCGTGATACTTGGTCTACAGATACTAACAATTTAGTCACAGTTTCAGAACTAGTAGAAGAAATAAATAGATATGAAAAATATATTAAACTTTCAAATGGTGGGGTAACAATTTCAGGTGGAGAACCTCTTTTACAAATTAAATTTTTAATTTCTCTTTTTGAAGAATTAAAAAAATTAGGTTACCATACTGCAATTGATACTTCTCGGAATGTTTTTTATAAATGATGATATGAAAAAATTACTTAGTTTAACAGATTTGGTTTTATTAGATATTAAGCATATCAACTCAGAAAAATGTAAAGATTTAGTTGGCGTTCCAAATAAACTTGAGTTAGACTTTGCGAAATATTTAAGTGATAATAATATCGCCATTTGGATAAGGCAAGTATTAGTCCCTGGATTAACAGACGATGAGGAAGATTTAATAGCTTTAAGAGATTTTATCAATTCACTAAAAACTGTCCAAAAAGTAGAAATCTTGCCTTACCATGACCTTGGCAAAACCAAGTGGGAAAAATTAGGCTTACATTACCCTTTGGAAAATGTAAGAGTTGCAACAGATGAGGATGTAAAACGAGCCAAAAGTATATTAAAAATCAACTAATTTTTTAATTAGTTGATTTTTTATTTTACCCTATACATCTCATATTTATCACAGATATTTAGTGTAGATTTATTCTGTATTTCTTTTACTGGTAAAATATATATTCTTAAATTTTCTGTTAGTATAAATAATTCATCTATTTTAGTTTCTATTACTGTTTTATATGTACTACCTTTTGTTCCTCCACAGCTTTTTAATGCCACTTGATAATTCCCATATTTAGTTTTACAGCCAGTTGATTTTACCTGTATTCTTTTTATAAAATTATTTTTATCAACTAACAAATCATAATCTTGTGTATCGTTTAATGGTATTGATACTGTATATCCATTAGAAGCATAATATGCAATTGCTATTCCTAGGCTAGTATTTCCTTTTTCTTTATTAGTTGTAAAATTCATTATTTACCTCCACATAAATTTATGTTTGTATTATATTGTCTTTTTTACATTTTGTCAATATTTATTTAGTATTTTTACAAATCAAAAAAATAATCTCATAGTTTTCACTATGAGATTATTTGGTGGGCAGGGATGGATTCGAACCATCGTACTCGTATGAGAACAGATTTCTTACTACTATAGTTTTCACTACCATTTAAAATGTTTGTAGTCTGGACTTTCTCTTTATCTAAATTAGATACCAGGTATAAAGTCTCTACACTCGAGAATTTCTTCTCTAGCTCGGGATTATCATCAGCTTGTCTTCTGTTAAGACTTCCCCGAATTAGCCTAGTTTTCACTATGCAATTGCTTGCATAGGCTGCAATTTTTGACTTTAAAAATCAAAGCCTACAGTCTGCCGCCTTTAGCCACTCGGCCACCTACCCATATATACAAAAAATTGGTGCTCCCTCAAGGATTCGAACCTTGGACCCACCGGTTATGA
>USOV01000017.1 GCA_900556455.1 uncultured Clostridium sp.
CAGTGAAAAAATAAAATATATAATCCCCGACGAGATTGGGCGGACGTTTTAGAGTGTGTCAAATTACAATTTAAATCACAATTATATAAAAAAGGAAGATGTTAATGAAAAAGAAAATCATAATATTTTGTTTAATTTTTATTTTAATAATAACAACAATAATTTTAATAAAAAACAATTATAAAAGTATAAAAATGGGAAATAATATAATTAATCAATCAGCTGATAAGATAAAAGAAAATATTTTAAATATTGAATCTTACAAAGCAAAAGTACAAATAACTATAACCAGTAACAAAAATACAAATACATATGAAGCAACTCAAAAATATTATAAAGAAAATAACTTATATAAGCAAGAAATAACATCACCAGAAAGTTTTGCAGGAACAACTTTCGAATATGACGGAAGCAATTTACAAATAAAAAATACAAAACTAAATTTAAGTAAAATATATGAGAATTATAACTACATAGGAAGTAATGAATTAAGTTTAAATAATTTTATAGAAGACTATAATAATAATGAAAATCAGGATTTCGAAAATGATGAAGAAATAATTTTAGAAACAGTTGTAAAAACTAACAATAAATATAGAAAAATAAAAAGGCTTTATATAAGCAAAAATACTAAATTACCGACTAAAATGGAAATACAAGATAATGCACAAAACACTTTAGTTTACATATTATATAATGAGATAGAAATAAACAAACTAGAAAAAGAACAAATAAACTAAAGTGAAAAATTAAAAATAATAATATCTCAAAATAAAATACCAATATTTAAAATATGGAATAAAGATTAAATATACAAATAAGAGAGAGTGAAGAATATGGTAATAAAAAGAGGAGATATGTTTTATGCAGATTTAAGTCCTGTTGTAGGATCTGAACAAGGAGGAACAAGACCAGTCTTAGTTATACAAAATAATATAGGCAATAAATATAGCCCAACAGTTATAGTTTCGGCAATAACATCACAATTAAATAAAAATAAGTTGCCAACTCATATAGAATTAGATTCTGAAGAATTTGGGTTAAAAGCAGATTCAATAATTTTAACAGAGCAAATACGTACAATAGATAAAAGCAGATTAAAAGAAAAAATAGGGCATATAAATGATGCAAAAGTAATGAGCCAAATAGACAATGCACTAGGGGTAAGCTTCGGTTTAGAGTAAGTAAAGGTCATCTAACAAAAAAGGTTTTTGTTAGGTGACTTTTTTAGTTTTCGACATTTTTGTCATTTTTTGTCGATGGAAAGTTCTTTACTTTTTCCAAAAAATGTATTAATATAAATATATCTTTAATTGCTATAGGTAATAGCAATTTCCAAAATAATTTTTAAATCTGAATTTTTTTATCTTAAAAAATTCCTAGAAACAATAACAATTAAATAAAAAAGAGGTGATGCGTATCTGCTAAATTATTCTAAAATTAAACTAAATTTTGAGGCTTTAATTGCATGTGTAATAATAATTCTTGAAATAAGTCAAACACAAATTAATGCAACAACTAAAATTCCAACATACATTTCCAATATGAACATATGCGGTTTTAAGTATGATAGGAAAAAATTAGAATTTACAAATGAAAATTGGATTTTAGAAATACCAAGAATTAATTTAAAAGCTAAAATAAATTTTGGAACAACAGAAGAAGTAATGAATGAATTTATAGGACATTTTGATACAACTGGGGTGTGGACAGGCAATATTGGCTTAGCTGCACATAATAGAGGTTACCCAGTAAATTATTTTGGAAGACTTAAAGAATTACAAAAAGGAGATGAAATAAAATACACAACTATATATGGAACAAAAACATATAAAGTATCAGTATCAACAATTATAGAGGATACAGACTGGTCGTATTTACAAGAAACTGAAGAAAATAAACTTACACTAATAACATGTGTAGAAAATCAACCAAGGTACAGAAGATGTATTCAAGCAATAGAAATTTAAGGAGGATTTATGAAAAAAATAATATCAATAATTTTGAGTTTATTAATGATAATGGGGATAATTATAATTCCAACAAAAACACAAGCAAGTATTCCAATAAATGAAGCATATTTATATTCAAAAGGCACTTATTCAGACTATTTACGTTATGGAGGGGTAGGGATAGTGTTTGATTATGTAGTTTACCAAAAAGATGGACAAGAATACCCAGCATATTGTTTAAATAGAGAAGCCAAAGGTGTAAACTCAGACCTTTCATATTCAGTAGGTATAAATGAATTACTTACAGATGTAGAAGTGTGGAGAACAATAATAAATGGATATCCATATAAAACATACCAAGAATTAGGGTGTGCAAATAAGGAAGAAGCATTTTTGGCAACAAAACAGGCAGTATATTGTGCACTTTACAATAGGGACCCTAATACATATATAGCAACAGATGAGGTTGGAGTAAGAACAAGAAATGCATTAATACAAATAGTAACAAATGCCAGAAACTCAACAGAAGTAAAACAAAGTGCAGATTTAAGAATAGAAGAAGTAACTAGTAAATGGGAGCAAGATAATATTAGCAATAAATATGTATCAAAAAAATTTACAGTAAAAGCAAACAGTACAATTAATACATACTTAGCAGAGTTAGAAGGAATAAATGTAGAAGGTGCTCAAATTGTAGATGAAAATAACAACGAAAAAACAGAGTTTAACTATGGAGATAATTTTAAAATAATAATACCAATAAAAAATATGACAGATGAAGGAAGCTTTAATATAAAAGTAAATGGGAAAGTTGCAACAAAGCCAATTTTATATGGATATTCAAGCAACCCGAGCTTACAAGACTATGCATTAACGGGAAATATATATGAAGATGGAAGCGGAATAAAAACCATATATTATACAAAAAACGAAACAAAAATAATAATTTTAAAACAAGATGAAAAAGGAAATGCCCTTGAAGGAGTAAAATTTAGACTATTAAATGAAAATAAGGATGTTGTACATACAGAACTTACAACAAACAAGGAGGGAAAAATTATTATAGAAAATTTAAATCCAGGAGTATATTACTTAGAGGAAACAAATACTGTAAATGGATATGCAATATATGAAGAACAAATAGAAGCAAATGTAGCTTATAATGAAGCTTTAACGATTACAGTAACAAATTCAAAAGAAACCATAGAAATAGAAAAACCAGAAATAATAGAAAATCAGCAAGAAGTAACTGTAAAATTGCCAAAAACTGGAATGTAATATACAAAACGAAAAAATGTTTGCAAAGCTATTGCTTTTTGCAAACATTTTTTATATAATTGAGAAGATAAGATAAACCACAAGTTATATAATTAGGAGAAAAAATGATAGATTTATTAAAAGACGTAAAATACATAAAAGGAGTAGGTCCAGAAAGAGTAAAAAGCCTAAATAAACTAGGAATATACACACTAGAAGACTTAATTACATATTACCCAAGAACATATGAAGATAGAAGCAAAGTAAAAAAAATGGACGAACTTGAAAATGGAGAAGAAGGACTAATAGAAGCAATATGTGTATCAAGAATCTCTGAAATAAGAATTAGAAAAAACATGACAATATATAAACTAATAGTAAGAGACGAAACAGCAACTTGTGAAATTACTTGGTTTAATATGCCATATTTAAAAACAAAATTTAAAATAGGGAACAGATATAAATTTTTTGGAAAAGTAAAAAGAACCGCAAGTAAAATAGAAATGAATTCACCAATCTTTGAAGAAGCGGAAAATTCTATTAATACAGGAAAAATCATCCCAATATATCCAAGTATTTATGAGCTAACACAAAACACACTAAAAAACATAATGAATAATGGAATAAAAATGGTATATGGAAACTTAGGAGAAACTTTGCCAGAATATTTATTAAAAGAATATAATTTAATTGATATTAACAAAGCAATAAAAAATATTCATTTTCCAGAAAACTTTGAAGAATATAATAAAGCAAGGCAAAGACTAGTCTTTGAAGAACTACTAATATTACAGCTTGCTTTGTTAAAGTTAAAAAACAGTTATGCTGTGGATGAAACAGGAATTGCTTTTAATAAAAATGTACATATGTCAGATGTAATAAATACACTTCCATTTAAACTTACAAGAGCACAAACTAAAGTATTAGAAGAAATTGATAGTGACATGGAAAGTGCAAAGCCTATGAACAGACTATTACAAGGCGATGTAGGATGTGGAAAAACAGCTGTATCAATTATAGCAAGCTATAAGGCTGTAAAATCAGGTTATCAGGTTGCCATAATGGCTCCAACAGCGATACTTGCTAAGCAACATTTAGAAAACTTCAGGAAAATGTTAGGTCAATTCAATATAAATTGTGAATTATTAGTTAGTGGACTTACTAAAAAACAAAAAGAAGATATATTGGAAAGATTAAAAGCAGGAGAAATAGATATATTAATTGGAACACATGCATTATTAGAGGATAATGTAGAATTTAAAAAACTAGGATTTGTTGTAACAGATGAGCAACATAGATTTGGAGTTAGACAAAGAGCAAAAATTAGCAGTAAAGGAACAAACCCAGATGTGTTAGTTATGACTGCAACGCCAATACCAAGAACACTAGCACTAATTTTATATGGAGACTTGGATATATCCATTATAAATGAATTACCTCCTAATAGGCAGAAAATAGATACATTTGCAGTAACACAAAATATGGAAGATAGGGTAAATAACTTTATAAAAACACAAATAAATGAGGGGAGACAAGCTTATATTGTATGCCCATTAGTAGAAGAAAATGAGGAAATAGAAGCAAAATCTGTTTTAGAACTTGCAGAAAAATATAAAAATCAAACTTTTAAAAAGTACAAAGTAGAATACATGCATGGAAAACTAAAACCAGCAGAAAAAGATGCTATAATGGAAGATTTCAAAAATGGGAAAATAGACATCTTAATTTCTACAACGGTAATAGAAGTAGGAGTAGATGTACCAAATGCCAATATTATGATAATAGAAAATGCGGAAAGATTTGGGCTTGCAACGCTTCACCAATTAAGAGGAAGAGTGGGAAGAGGAACATACAAATCATATTGTATATTAAAATATAAAGGAAAAAGTGATGTTATAAAACAAAGAATGGAGATAATGACAAAGACAAATGATGGATTTGTAGTATCTGAAAAAGACTTGGAATTACGTGGCTCTGGAGAATTCTTTGGAACAAAACAACATGGGATTCCTGAGTTTAAAATAGCAAATTTATTTGAAGATATAGAAACACTAAAATCAGTACAAAGTGTAGCAATAAAAATAATAGAGGAAGATTCAAAACTAGAAAGTGAAAAAAATGCAAGATTAAAAAAACAGGTAGATGATAAATTTGGAAAAAGGGTTGAAATTTAATATATATTTATCCAACATCATTGACAAGCCAAAGCTAATTATTGACAAATTTATATTTTGTGTTGACAAAAAATAATTACTTTTGGTAAAATTATTTTGAGGATATAAAATTTTGAGGAAGTGATACTATGTCAGAAACACCAACATTAACTTATGATATAGATTCGTTAAGGGGAGATGTCACAGAATTTATTTGTAGTGCCTACAGCAAACTAAAATCGGCATCAGAAACTATTTCAAGTTTACCTACACCAGAGGGATGTGAAAATGCTAGAAATTTATCTGAAATCGTAGATAATATTAAAAACAGTGCTGGAGCAGTTAAGACGGCTATAGAGAATGCTGCAGATGCTCTTGAACATAATGAATATAATCTTTTAGACCTTATTTGGGATAAGTTTAAAGAGTTTTTTAATTTACCACCAGACATTGATATGGATGAAGATAAACTAAAAGACCCATTATCAGAAGATAATCCTTTTAAAAGTTCAAAAGAAGATGTAGCAAAAAGTTTAGCTACAAAATACCATATAGATACAAGAGGAAAGACAACTGAACAAATAATTGCAGAAGCAAAGGCAATGGAGAGAATTAAAAGAGCTAGAGAATGGGGTGGTAGTGAAGCCCTTAAAGTACTGGCAGAAAAATATGGAGTACCAATTACAAGATCAAAAGTGACAGTGGAAGAAAAACACGGATTTGATAATGTTAAAGACAGCCCTTGCAATGTTGACACATACAGATACAATCAGCTAGTATTTCAAAAAAACCTAGGCGTAACTGGAATCTGTGGACCAACTTCATTATGCGAGATAGGATCAGCAGCTTTGGGATATGCGTATACACCAGAAGATTTATTTAGAGACTTCCCTTATGCTACTAGGTATTATATAAAAGGTTCAGGGTATTCAGATGCAATAATGAAAGATGAAGCAATATTAGATAGATTAAATTTAAAGTATGAAAGTACTTATTACGGAGAAGCATTTGGAAGAGAAAATCCAGAAGATGGAAAACTAATGAAAGACTTTGAAGATGGAAAAGTTGCTATTTGGTGTACAAAAAATCAAAATTTCACTAAAACGGGGCACTATATGGCTGTAAGTCCTAGAGAGGATGGAAAAATATGTATTACTGATCCAATGGGACCAAACTATCAGTCACAAAATCCAGTTTTACAAGAAGGATTTACAAAGGGATTTGACCCTAAAAGAATTGCTAGTTATGGAGGACACTATTATGTATTTAGCCAGAAAGATCCAATACTAACAAGTACTACGACTATAGAAGAAGAGGATGATGATACTATAGCAAACAACATTGTAAAAAGAGCTTTGAAGGAAGCACAAGGGGATTCAGCAAACTGATGATAAAACAAAATATTGACAAGAAAATGAATTTATTTGGTAAATCTATTTTGAGGATACAAAATTTTGAGGAAGTGACATTATGGCAGAAACACCAACATTAACTTATGATATAGATTCGTTAAGGGGAGATGTCATAGAATTTATTTGTAGTGCTTATGGCAAATTAAAGTCGGCATCAGAAACTATTTCAAGTTTACCTACACCAAAAGGATGTGAGAGTGCTAGAAATTTATCTGAAATCGTAGATAATATTAAAAGTTGTGTTTTACAAACGAATAATTATACAGATATTCCATATATTAGGGAAACTTCAGAAGATGCACGAATTTGGTACCTTACAGATGTAATTTCGGAGGACAATATTAATTTAATGAAAGAAAATAACGTTGAGTGTGTAAATACTACATCTAGTAAAAACAATGCATATAAAATTAAAAAAATTACTGAAAACGGAATAGATGTGTGTGTATGGAATGTACAAACAGATTCGGCAAAAGAGAGAGTAAAGAATATGGGAGCTACGTATGTCATGTCAGATAATGTTCTTGGTATTACACCATATCAAGAGGGAGAAGAAGATGTTAATGGCTTAGAGCAGAGTGATTAAAAAAGAATTTATAAAATAAATAGTATAAAACCACCTTTATTTACCAAAAATAAGAAAGTAAAGAGGTGGTTTTTTGATGATTAATTTTAATACAGATTTAGCAGATGAAAGACGTGATATTTATAGGAAGGCAAATAAAATAGAAAAAGACATCCCAGGAATTGAAACAGAGGAAAGAGATGTAACTCAAGATATAAAGGTATCAACAGTAAAAATAATAAATGAAGAAGGTGCAAATGCAATAGGAAAACCTGTTGGAACATATATTACTATAGATGTAAAAAAATTAAAACTTGCAGGAGAAGTAGAAATACAAAAAGCTTCAGAAGTAGTTACAGAAGAACTTAAAAAGATATTTGATAAACACGTACAAAACAGGGACGACATTTTAGTAGTAGGATTAGGAAATGCATATGTAACACCTGATTCTTTAGGACCAAAAGTAATAAAAGATATAGACGTAACAAGGCATTTTTTAAAATATACACCAGAATATATAGACCCAAACACAAGACCAGTAACAGCAATATCACCAGGAGTTCTGGGAACAACTGGAATAGAAACATCTGAAATAGTGAAAGGTATAGTAGATAATGTAAAACCAAAATTGGTTATAGTAATAGATAGTTTAGCATCAAAAAGTATAGAAAGAATAAGTAGCACAATACAAATAGCAGATACAGGAATTGTTCCAGGAGCAGGAGTTGGAAATGAAAGAAATGAATTAAGCCAGAGGACACTTGGAATACCAGTAATTGCAATAGGAGTGCCGATGGTTGTAGAAACAGCGACTCTTGTAAATGATGCCTTATATCTTTTTATAAGTAAGCTACAAGAGAGCGCAAAATCAAATGATGAATTAAACGAACTCAAGGAAAAAGACAATTATAATGCAATAAAAGAAGCTCTGAATCCACAGGGATATAATATGATAGTAACACCAAAAGAAATAGATGATTTAATAGAAAATATGAAGGACGTAGTGGCAAGAGGAATAAATTATGCATTATAAGTATTAAACAGACTATGATTTATAGCATGATAATTGATATAATACTTAAAATTAATAAATGAACTGGGTAAAAGATGTAAAATAGATATTTTGCATCTTTACCTTTTTTACCATTATAAAATAGAATAGGAACAATAGAAAATATTGTAGAATATACCATCATGGAATATTTGCCATTTGAAAATAAATATGACAAAGAAAGACCATATTGAAGTAGAGGTATGGAATATCTAATAAGAACGGCTAGAGCAAACACAAAGCTCATGGCTGTTTTTTTATTGCGTAAAACATAAAACATAAATATTATAAAAACGCCAAAAAAACCATAATCAAATTGGCATACTTGGGCAATGATGCATAAAAGTAGACAAGAACAAGCACCTACAGATTTATTATATTTATCATAAATTAAAATAGTAAATAAACCAAACAATAATGTAAAAATAACATTAATAGCAAAACTATCAAAAACAATATGATAGAAAAGCATAAATGGAATTTGAGAAATAAGAGCAAATAAGCTTAATCTCAAAATATATTTTTTTATATCATGGGTGTGAATATAACCTTGTACAATTTGAAAACAAAAAATAGGAAAAGCAAGTCTTCCAATATAATTTAGAAAAGTAAGTTTTCCAATAAAAGCATCACCAATATGATCACAAAACATACTTATACATGCAATAATTTTCAAAACAAAAGAACTCATATATTACACTCCTTTACTTCTAAAGATTATAATACATAAGAGAAAAAATTACAATAAAAATTAAAGCACATATTGATATGGTGTAGAATGTTAAATTGTTATTAAAATTATTGCAAAGAAAGCTTTTTTTTGATAGAATATATACCGTTAATTTAAGGAGAAAACAATGCCAAAAACAAGTACAATTTTTGTGTGTAGCAATTGTGGAAATGAAGCTACAAAATGGTTTGGAAAATGCCCAGCATGTAACAGTTGGAACACATGCTATGAGGAAAAAACAATTCAAAAAAGTGGGTCTAAATCTTCAGAAAAAAGACAAGTAAAACCTACTTTATTAAAGGATGTCCAAAAACAAAATATAACGAGAAATTCTACAGGATTTGAAGAGTTAGATAGAGTCCTTCGGAGGAGGATTAGTTAATGGTTCTTTAACACTTCTTCGGAGGGGAACCAGGAATTGGTAAATCAACTTTAATTCTACAAATATGTGATAAAGTACAAGGAGAAGGAAAAGTTCTTTACGTGTCTGGAGAAGAATCAGCAGAACAGATAAAAATAAGAGCAGATAGGCTAGGAATAAATAATGAAGATATAATGTTTCTGGGAGAAACAGACATAAGCATTATAGAAGAAGAAATTATAAAATTAAGACCCAAACTTGTAATAATAGATTCTATACAAACAATGTATTCAGATGAAATAACATCAGCACCAGGAAGTGTAAGCCAAGTAAGAGAAATTACAGCGAAAATAATGAGAACGTGCAAACAAGAAGGAATTACTACAATTATTATAGGACATGTTACTAAAGACCGGAAATATTGCAGGCCCAAGAGTGCTAGAACATATGGTGGATACTGTTTTATATTTAGAAGGAGAAAGATATTTTTCATACAGAATACTTCGTGGAGTAAAAAATAGATTTGGCTCAACAAATGAAATTGGTATGTTTGAAATGCAAGATAAACGGAATGAACGAAATAAAAAATCCGTCATCAGTATTATTATCAGATAGAACAGAAAATCCACCAGGAACAGTTGTTGTGGCAAGTATGGAGGGAACAAGACCAATTTTAGTAGAACTACAGGCACTAACAACTCTTAGTGTATTTGGTTTCCCCAAAAGAACTGCAAATGGAATAGATTTTAATAGACTAACTCTTTTGATTGCAGTGTTAGAAAAAAAAGCAGGAATGGCTTTAGGTAACCAAGATGTTTATATGAACATTGTTGGAGGAATAAGAATAAATGAACCAGCACTAGATTTAGGAATAGTTTTAGCTACTGCATCTAGTTTTAAAAATATACCTATCCCAAATGATTCTATAGCAATAGGAGAAGTAGGCCTAACTGGAGAAGTAAGAAATGTAAATATGATAGAAAAAAGGATAAAAGAGGCCGAAAAAATGGGATTTAAAACATGTATAATTCCAGAAAGTAACAAAAAACTATTGAAAGAAAGCTATAAATTAGATATAATAGGCGTGAAAAATATTATAGAAGCAATGAAATTTTTAGGGTTAAAATAAGAGGTGAAAAATGCTAACAGAAATATTAAAAATAATAGCTCCGGGAACTCCACTAAGAGAAGGATTAGATAATATATTAAAAGCAAAAACAGGAGCACTTATAATAATAGGAGATTCAGAAGAAGTACTAGATATTGTAGACCGGAGGCTTTAGAATAGATGAAGATTACACACCAGCAAAACTTTATGAACTTGCAAAAATGGACGGAGCAATAATTTTAAGTAAAGACTTAAAGAAAATACTATTAGCAAATACTCAAATAATTCCGTCTTGTAAAATATTAACAGATGAAACAGGAACAAGACACAGGACAGCGGAACGTACAGCAAAACAAACAGGAGAACTCGTTATCAGTATTTCACAAAGAAGAAATATAATAACAGTATTTAAAGGAGATTTTAGGTATACCATAGAAGATACTGCAAAAATTATAACAAGAGCAAATCAAGCTTTGCAAACACTAGAAAATTATAAGAAAGTATTTGATACAAAACTAGGAATCCTAAACGAATATGAATTTAATGATATTGTAACACTAGATAATGTAATAACATGTTTACAAAGAGTAGAAATGGTGATGAAAATATCTGAAGAAGTAAATAGAGCAATTTATGAGCTGGGAATAGATGGATTTTTAGTAAAAATGCAGTTAGAAGAATTAATAGAAAATTTACCAAATGAGGAATTATTGATAATTAAAGATTATGTAGCACCATCAAGAAGATTAATCCCAGAAAAGATTTTAAACTTAATAAGAGAAAATGCAAAAGATGGATTTATAGATTCAAATACAATTGCAAAACTTTTAGGATATGAAGTCTTTGAAAATTATGAAGAAATTGCAGTATATCCAAGAGGGTATAGAATATTAAGCAAGATACCAAGAATGCCAAATACAATAGTAAATAATTTAGTAAAAACATTTAAATCTTTTCAACATATTCTTGCAGCCGATATTCAGAAACTAGATGAAGTGGAAGGAATTGGAGAAGTGAGAGCAAGAACAATAAAACAATCTTTAAGAAGAATGCAAGAACAATTTATGTTTGATAATTTAATGATATAAAACAAAGGAGAAATGCGTAAATGGAAAACTTGAAAAGAGTAAGGGGAAACGTAGATCACCTACAGTTAGAAAAGCAAAAAAGCAATCAAGAAGGAATAACAATAATAGCATTAATTCTAACAATCATTATTATACTTATATTAACATCTGTTACAGTATATGTGGGAACAGGAAACATATCGAATTCTAAAATGGTAAACTTTGTTTCATATATGCAGACAATACAAAAGAAAGTAGATTTCATATCTGAATATGAAAATTACTCGAACTATGGAGAAGAACTTACAAGCGACAATAAAAGCCGATTAGAAGATATTTTAAATAACTCAAATGAAAGTTTTTTAACCACAACAGAAAGTACATATCTTAGATATTTTGATAGTAGCCATATAGCTTCTGACTTAGAACTGGAAAATGTAGATGATGAAATAGTAGTAGATTTTAACACAAGAGAAGTAATAAGCTTAAATGGAACAACATATGAAAATAAAATTTATTACACACAATACTATTTACCAGGAGGACAAACTCTAAAACAGCAAACAGAAGAAGTAAGCAGAATAGTAAGTTTTGGTGATATTACATCTAATATAGATGGACTTAATGCAACATTTACAATTACAAGTATAAGCTTAACAAATGGAACTCTAAGTTATGGAAAAATGGATTCTAATAATGTAATAAAATGGACAACTATAACAGATTATACAAAAAAAGGAGAAAATGTCACAAGCCAAAATATTATAGAATCTGGATTATATTATTTTAGACTAGTAGATAATACTACAGGTCAAGATAATGCAGATAGTGAAGGAAATTACCCATCAGTAGAGTTAAAACTAACAAATACACCAAAATTACAAGGTAATTTAACAGATTTAAGTTCGCCATATGATTACTCAAACTTAAATGATTCTACAAAATGGGCATTTGCAACAGATAGTACAAATGCTGCAAAATTAGTTTATTATGTTTGGATCCCACGATTTGTTTATAAACTAAATGCATCTGGCACATTAGAAGAGTTACAATTCTTAAGGGGAACATCAGATGTAACAAGTGGTGGAGAATATATAAATAGTGCTGATTGGACTATACCGCATGTATTTGCATCTGGAAACACACAAAAAACAGGAGTATGGGTAAAAGTTAATTCACCAGCACAAACGCGGTATAGATATAATTGACATATTAAAAACAGGAAGAATATTGTAATTTAAAAAAGTGAGATAAAATTAAATACTCACTTCAATAATAAAAAAGGAGAATGATAAAATGAAAAAGAAAATAATTTTAGCAAGTATAACATTAATAGTAGTATTAGGAATAATAGGATTTATGGCATATGGTTATTATAATAAAGTGACTTTAAAAGCAAAAAATCCAATAGTTACAATGGAAATAGCAGATTATGGAACAGTAAAAATAGAGTTATACCCAGAAATGGCACCAAACACAGTAAGAAACTTTGTAAAATTAATAAATGAAGGGTACTACAATGGATTAACATTTCATAGAGTAGAAGAAACATTAATTCAAGGTGGAGACAAAGCAGGAACAGGAGCTGGAGCAACAGAATACTCAATTGAAGGTGAATTTGAAAAAAATGGACATAAAGAAAACACATTAAGTTTTGAAAGAGGAACATTAGGTCTAGCAAGACAAGATTTTTCAATTTACTATTACTACACAGGAGATACAAGTTATTTAACTGCAGGATATAATTCAGGATGTACACAATTTTTCATTACTGCAAAAGATTGCAGTGAAAATTTTGATGGATATTATTGCGCATTTGGAAAAGTAATAGAAGGAATGGATATAGTAGACCAAATAACCAAAATAGAAACAGAATTTGAAACAAATGAAGAAACTGGTGAAACAAAAGCAACAACAACACCTGTAAACCCACCAGTAATAACAAGTATGACAGTAGACACATTTGGAATAAAATATAATGAACCAGAAGTAATAAAAAAATAAAATAATTATTAACACATTTGCGGGTCGCCCTAGGGTGCGACCCCTACAATCTTTTACAAATAAGTTAATGATATAATAAAGAAAGGAAGAAGATAAAATGGCACAAAAATCAATGGAAAAAATAGTAGCATTATGCAAAAACAGAGGATACATATATCCGGGCTCAGAAATATATGGAGGATTAGCAAATACATGGGATTATGGACCATTAGGAGTAGAATTTAAAAACAATGTAAAAAATGCATGGAGAAAAAAATTCGTACAAGAAAATAAATACAATGTAGGACTAGATGCAGCAATACTAATGAATCCACAAACATGGGTAGCATCAGGACATGTAGGAGGATTTAGCGACCCACTTATAGACTGCAAAGCTTGTAAAACAAGACATAGAGCAGACAAATTAATAGAAGATTGGATGCATGAAAATGGAGTAGACGAAGTAGTAGATGGCTGGGAAGACGAAAAAATGGTAAACTTTATTAAAGAAAAAGGAATTGTTTGCCCAGAATGTGGAAAAAATGACTTTACAAGTATTAGAAAATTTAACTTAATGTTTAAAACTTTTCAAGGGGTAACAGAAGATAGTAAAGCAGAACTATATTTAAGACCAGAAACAGCACAAGGTATATTTGTAAACTTTAAAAATGTACTTAGAACAACAAGAAGAAAATTACCAATGGGAATAGCACAAATTGGTAAATCATTTAGAAATGAAATAACACCAGGAAACTTTACATTCAGAACCAGAGAATTTGAACAAATGGAATTAGAATTTTTCTGCAAACCAGGAACAGACCTAGAATGGTTTGAATATTGGAGAAGTTTTTGCAAAAATTGGTTATTAAACTTAGGCATAAAAGAAGAAAATATAAGACTAAGAGACCACTCACCAGAAGAATTATGCTTCTATAGCAAAGGAACTACAGATATAGAATTTTTATTCCCATTTGGCTGGGGAGAACTTTGGGGAATTGCAGATAGAACAGACTATGACTTAAAACAACATATGGAATATTCTAAGGAAGACTTTACATATCTAGACCAAGAAACAGGAGAAAAATTTGTACCATATTGTGTAGAACCATCTCTTGGATGTGATAGAGTTGCACTTGCATTCTTATGTGATGCATATGATGAGGAAGAAATTGCTGAAGGTGACGTAAGAACAGTGTTACATTTACATCCAGCTTTAGCACCATATAAAGTAGCGGTACTACCACTTTCTAAAAAACTATCTGGAAAAGCAACAGAAGTATTTGAAAAACTATCTAAAAAATATATGTGTGAATATGATGAAGCAGGAAGTATAGGAAAAAGATATAGAAGAGAAGATGAAATAGGAACACCATATTGTATAACAGTAGACTTCGAAACAGAAAACGATAACTCAGTAACAATAAGAGATAGAGACACAATGGAACAAGTAAGAGTGAACATAGATGAACTAGAAAACTGGTTAGATGAAAAATTAGAATTTTAAGGTGGAAAAAATGCAAGTAAAATACAAAGATATAATAATAGATGTAAAGAAAGGCACAAAAGTTAACGAACTGTTAAAGAAATATATTGAGGAAGACGCATTAAAACCAATAGCATGTAGATTTAATAATGAAGTAAAAAGATTGGACATGCCAATAGAAACAGATGGAGAAATAGAACTTATAGATATAACAAACAAAGACGGAATAAGAGTATATAGAAGAGGACTGATTTTTATTGTATGTATGGCATTTAAAGAATTATTCCCAAAAGCAAAACTTACAATAGAATATCAATTATATCATTCTATGTTTTGCACAGTAGAAAATGCAGAAATAACAGATGATGTGTTAAGACAAGTTCAAAATAAAGTAGATGAAATAATAGCCAAAAACATACCAATAACAAAAAAGGTTATGACTAGGGAACAAGCTATGTCATTCTATAAAAACACAGACGATTTAAGAGGAGAGGCACAGCTAGAACTATCTAGTAGAGAAATTGTAACATTATATTATTGTAATAACTATTATAATTATTTATATGGTGTAATGCCGCTTTCAACAGGATGCATTTCACAATATGAACTTAAAAAATATGATACAGGATTTTTAATAAGATACCCAAGTAGAAAAACTCCTGAAAAGGTACCAGAACTAAAAGATACAAAAAAATTGTATAATGCACTAAAAGAAAATGACCAAACACATAAAATCCTAGAAATAAGTACGCTTCATAAGCTAAATAATATAGTTAGAAAAGGGAATATAAAGGAATACATTTTATTAGATGAAGCTCTTCATGAGAAAAAAATTGCAAATATCGCAGATAGCATAGCAAACAGCCAGCAAGTAAAATTAGTAGCAATTGCAGGACCATCTTCATCTGGAAAAACAACATTTTCTAAAAGACTATGCTTACAATTAAGATTAAACAACTTAAAACCAGTTCCAATTTCTGTAGATAATTATTTTGTAGAAAGAGAAGAGACACCACTTGATAAAAATGGAAATTATGATTTTGAATCTATAGAAGCAATAGATACAAAATTATTAAATAGTGACATTATGAAATTATTAAATGGGGAAGAAATACAGGCTCCAACATTTAATTTCCACACAGGTCATAAAGAATATTTAGGAAATACAATGAAACTGGGTAAGGATGAAATTTTAGTAATGGAAGGAATTCATTGCCTAAATGATGATTTAACATATTTAATACCTAAAGAGCAAAAATTTAAAATATATATAAGTGCACTTACGGTTTTAAACATAGATAATTACAACAGAATATCAACAACCGATACAAGATTAATTAGAAGAATAGTTAGAGATAAACAATTCAGAGGCTATAATGCAAAACATACTTTAGAAATGTGGCCATCTGTAAATGATGGAGAAGAGAAAAATATATTTGTGTTCCAAGAAGAAGCGGATGCAATGTTTAATTCATCTTTAATATATGAATTAAGTGTATTAAAACAATATGCAATTCCAGTATTTAAAGAAATAGATGCAACATCTCCACTATATTCAGAAGCAAAAAGATTACAAACATTGCTATCATATTTTGAGACAATAGATTCAAAAGACGTGCCTAGTAATTCTTTACTAAGAGAATTTATAGGAGGCTCAATATTTGAAGATTAATACCTAATATAAGGAGAAAAAATGAAGCCAATATTTACAGAAATAGATGAAGAATTTATATGTGAGAATTGTGGAAAAAAAGTAAAAAAGTTGGGATACTCTTGCAGAAATCACTGTAATTATTGCTTGCACTCAAAACACGTAGATAAAAATCCAGGAGACAGAAGTGAAGAGTGCCATGGAATACTAGAACCAATAGGAGTAGAAATAAGCAACAAAAAGGGATATGTAATAGTGTTTAAATGTAAAAAATGCGGAGCAATAAGAAAAAACAAAGCAGCCGATGACGACAATATGGACTTAATAATAAAATTAAGTGCAAAACAGTATTAGATTTTCAACAATGTAGGGGTCGCTGCCCACAGCGATCCTGCAAATATATTAAAAATAATTAGGCCAGCAGGTTTGAAACATATTGACAATACTCCAAAAAAAGTTTAAAATAATACGTGGAGTATATCAAACAGTCGCGTATGAAGCTCGCAAGGGCTCATATGAGGAAAGTCCGGGCTCCATAGAGCAATGATGCTGGATAACGTCCAGTGAGGGAGACCTTAAGGAAAGTGCAACAGAAAATAACCGCCATACTAGAAGCTAAAAATTAGAAGTTAGTAAATAAACGTAAAAACAGTAAGCCAATATCTAAATTCTAATTTTTAACTTCTAGTATGGTAAGGGTGAAAAGGTGAGGTAAGAGCTTACCGCTGATATGGTGACATATCAGGTCAATGTAAACCCCATCTGGAGCAACACCTAAATATAAGAAGGCTAAGGCTGCTCGCCATCTTCTTAAACTGGTGGCTAGAGGCATATAGTAATATATGTTCGAGATAAATGACTGTTTTTAACAGAACCCGGCTTACAGATATACTTCGTTAGCCTAAAATAATAAATTTTGCAAAAAGCAATACTATGTGATATAATAGAATTCTAAATTACCTTGGTACAGGGTATAATATGTACCTTTATAGGAGGAATTATGACACAATTATGTCAGACAGTGGCGAGAGATTTGGAAGCAGACAAAGCATTTCTGCTGACAATGGTTTCTCTTACAGGAAAAGTAACCTCTACGGTTACTCTTCGGGAGGAACCAGGAGAAGTGCTAATCACACTCCTCGTTGGGGACAAAGAAATCGAGCAGGCTGTCAGAGAAGCAGTTGAGGAAGTATTTGGAAAAGAATATACGGTTTCTAACGTATATACAAGCTGTGGAAAGCGGATGATTCACTTTGAACTTTCCAAATACTAAAATTCCTAAAAAAGACCTGCAAGAGGCTAACTCTTGCAGGCATTTTTTTTTACTTTTTTAAAATGAAATAAACTTATTTTTAATAAATCTATTAATATTAGTAGGATTAATCCCAGAATTTTCTGAAAGCTCATTAACAGAATTTATTCCAGAAGAGCTCCCTATAATAGTATTTAACTTAGCTATATCAGCTTTATCTTTAATCTCACATTCATAGCAAATATCGTTATTTGAAACAAAAAAATTGCCACATCTATTACATCTTTTAAAATCCATATAAAAACCCCCAATAAAATATTATGACTACATTGTATCAGATAATACAAAAAAATAAAAGATATAAATAAAAATTTTTTTGGTAAAAATTAGAAATTGACTTAATGTAAAAATATAGGCAGAATACCAAATTTGAATATTCCTTCGATTTATGCTATAATAATAGTGTAAGCCTTGTAGGCTAATAAAATTTAGGAGGAAAGGTATGAAAGACGACATTACTATGCGAGTACTACGTAATATCGATTTTTATGTAGAAAATAAGAAACCTGATATTTGGGTACGGCGCGATCAGATTGTAACAGCCGAAAATGAATTTCGCAAGTTACAGGCTGAAGGAAAGATAACTTCTGCAACCTTAAGACCTAGTTGGTCCTGCAAAGGAAGCGTAAACTTCATTATGCAGTATCCGGACTAACAATAAAAGACCCTATCACTTGATGTGATTAGGGTCTTTTATTGAAAAAAACTATTGACATTTATAATAACAAATGTTATCATAAACACATGAACAATTATTCACATGTTTAAATGAAGGAGAATATTATGGATAATGAAGTAATTAATTTAGAAAAAGTGGAAAAAATAAAAAAAACAATGCCAACAGATGAATTTTTATTTGATATGGCAGAGCTTTTTAAGGTGTTTGGAGACTCTACAAGAATGAAAATAATAAGTGCATTATTAAATAATGAACTGTGTGTTGGAGAAATTGCAGATTTAACCAATACAACATCATCGGCAATATCTCATCAATTAAGAGTACTAAAACAGGCAAAACTTGTAAAATACAGAAGAGAAGGCAAAACAATTTTTTATTCATTAGATGATGAACATGTAAAAGAATTATATGAATTGGGCGAAAAACATATAGAAGAATAGGAGTAGATTATGAAAAGTTATGAATTTATTTTAAAAAATTTAGATTGTGCAAACTGTGCAAACAAAATACAAAACACATTAGACCAAAATAAGGAATTATCAGATGTAGTAGTAAATTTTAATACATTAAAACTAAAATATAAAACAAATACTTTAACTAAAGAAGAAGTAGAAGAAATAATAAAAAAAGTAGAACCTGAAGTAGATTTAGTAGAAGTAGAAAAACAAGAAGAAAATGATAATACAAAATATGAAGTAGTAAGATTATTCATTGGCATTTTAATTGCTAGTATAGGTTTTTTAATTCCAAACAAAGGAATTATTTCGAATTGCTTTATAGTAATAGGATATTTAATTCTATTATACAGAACAATTAAAAATACTGTGAAATTATTAAAAACTAGTCATTCTATAAATGAAAACTTTTTAGTAACAATCTCATGTATAGGTGCCTACTTAATTGGAGAAACATTTGAAGGGCTTATAGTTATAATACTTTATGAAATAGGAAAAATATTAGAAGAAAAAGCAGTTAATAAAACACGTAAATCAATTACAAACTTAATGAATATAAAACCAGAGTATGCTAACTTAAAAATAGATGAAAAAATAAAAAAGGTATCTCCTGAAGAGGTTAAAGTAGGAGACACTCTAGTAATAAAACAAGGAGAAAAAATTCCTCTAGATGGTGTTATTGTAAAAGGAAAAGCAAGCTTAGATGTATCTTCTTTAACTGGTGAAAGTAAATTAAAAAATGTAGAAGAAAAAGATGAAGTATTATCTGGAAGTATACTAGTAGAGGGTATTTTAGAAATAAAAGTAACCAAAACTTATGAAAATAGTACAGTTAGCAAAATATTAGAACTAGTAGAACATGCAACAGATAAAAAAGCAAAAACAGAAACTTTTGTAAATAAAATGGCAAAAATTTATACCCCAGTCGTAATTGGACTTGCAGCTTTAGTTGCATTGATAATGCCTATGGTAAGTAATATTAGGTTTACAGGAGCAGGCGGAAGTATATATAGAGCACTTGTATTTTTAGTAATATCTTGCCCATGCGCGATTGCAATATCTGTGCCACTTAGTTATTTCTCTGGAATAGGTAAGGCATCAAAAAGTGGAATTCTAATAAAAGGAAGCAATTATTTAGACTTAATAAAAGATGTAGGAGAAATTATATTTGATAAAACAGGAACATTAACTAAAGGAGAATTTACTATTCAAAAAATAGAAGCAATAGATAGCAAATTTAATGAAGATGATATATTAAAGTATGCATTGTTAGGAGAACAATTCTCAAATCACCCAATTGCAAAATCTATAATGAAAAATAGAGAAATACCAGATGAAAAAGTAACCAGTTTTAAAGAAATAGCAGGCGAAGGGATTAGCTATAAACTAAAAGAAGAGACAGTTTTTATAGGTGGCAGTAAAGAAGAAAAAGACGAAGGAACAACAATATGTGTAAAATTAAATGATGAGCTAATTGGAAAAATATATCTTGCAGACACAGTAAAACCAAGAGCAAAAGAAGCAATTGAAAAATTAAAGAAAATGGGAATAAAAACAAAAATGTACACAGGAGATAGTAAAAATATTGCATTAAAAATTGGGGAAGAACTAAACTTAGATGAAGTAAAATATGAAATGTTACCAAATGATAAATATAAAGAACTTGAAAAAGTAATAAACAGCTGTGAAAGTAAGGTCGCATTTGTGGGAGACGGAATAAATGATTCACCAGTTCTTGCAAGAGCAGATGTAGGAATATCAATGGGAGGAGTGGGTTCATCTTCTGCAATTGAAGCTTCAGACATTGTAATAATGACAGATGAAATAGGAAAAATAGGAGAGGCAATATCAATATCAAAATATACAAATAAAATAATAAAACAAAACCTAATATTTGCAATAGGAGTAAAGGTACTAGTATTAACATTAAGTGCACTTGGAATAGCAAGCATGTGGCAAGCAGTATTTGCAGATGTAGGAGTAACAATAATTACAATATTAAATACTTTGAGAATTTTAAATAAGAGATAAATTGTAATTTGACGAACTCTTTAAAAAAATTTGAAAACGTCCGCCCAATCTCG
>USOV01000018.1 GCA_900556455.1 uncultured Clostridium sp.
GTTACCAATAGGTTAAATGAATACAAAAATACAAATGCAATTACAAAAGTATTTGAACTATCAAGAGCAAAAACAGAAGCGGAAAGCATTTATTTAGGTCTTAAAGGAAAAGATATTGAAAAATATCAAAAAATGTTATCATTACTTTTATTCCAAAATCCAATGAAACATTTAGAAACAGATGTTGTTCCAAATCATGTATATTCACAAAGTGACTTATGGAAATTTGGAATATCAGGGGATTTACCAATACTTTTAGTTAAAATTAGAGATATAAATGAAAAATATATTCTAAAAGATGTTTTAAAAGCCTATGAATTTTTTAGAAGTAAAAATATCAAAATTGAATTAGTAATTTTAAATAGAGAAATTAATTCTTATGAACATTATTTAGAAAATGAAATTGATGGCGAAATACAAAACAGGCAATTATTGTATTTGAAAAATATATTTGGCGGAATTTTTACAATAAATGAAAATGAACTAGAAAAAGAAGACTTAGAATTATTAGAATTTAGAGCAAATTTAATTTTAGATGCAAGTTTAGGAAATGTTGAAACTCAGCTAAAAGACCTAGAAGAGGAATTTTTAAGCAGAAGACAGCAAAACAGTGTAAGAAATCCACTTTTACCATTAACAAATGATAACATAGAAACCTTAAATGAGGACTACATCAGCTTAAAATATTATAATGAATATGGCGGATTTACTGAAGATGGATTAGAATATAAATTTAAAGTTTCTGATAATCAAAAACTTCCAACAGTATGGTCATTAATTTTAGCAAATCCAGAGTTCGGAACATTAGTAACACAAAATTTAGGAGGATTTACTTGGTATAAAAATAGCAGATTAAACAGAATAACAGCTTGGAATAATACACCAAGTAGGGATATACCATCAGAAATAGTTTATTTGGAGAACCTAGATAATGGCAAAAAATGGAGCCTTTCAGAAAATATAAGCAACATCCAAGAATATCATATAACTTATGGATTTGGGTATGTAAAATTAAAAACTCTAAAAGATGAAATATTACATGAATTAGATACTTTTGTACCATTAGAAGATTCAGTAAAGATAAATATTTTAAGATTAAAAAATACTTCAAATGAGCAAAAAAATTTAAAAATAGTTTATTATATCAAACCAGTTTTAGGAGAAGATGAAATAAAGACTTCTGGGTTTATAAAAGTAGAGAAAAAGGGAAATTTCGTAATAGCAACCAATATGTATAAACAAGAGATGAAAGACGAAGAGGTCTTTGCTACAACTAATAAAAAAATAAATTCCTTTACAGGAGATAAAAATTTATTCCTTGGAAATATGGATCTAAAAAATCCCCAAAAGTGTCTAGGAAATACGAGTGGAATTTATAAGCAATCTTGTATCGCAATAGAAATAAATGTAACATTAGAAGCTTATGAAGCACAAGATATCTTATTAAACTTAGGAATAAAAAAAGAAAACGAACCTTTAAATGAAGATTATAGAGATACAAAAAAATGTGAAGATTTGTTAAAAAACACAAAAAAATATTGGTATGAATTATTAAATAAAGTTCATGTAAATACTCCAGTAGAATCTATGAATATTATGCTAAATGGTTGGTCTGCTTATCAAAGTATCGTTTCAAGACTATGGGCAAAATCAGGTTATTATCAATCTGGAGGAGCAATAGGCTTTAGGGACCAACTTCAAGATACCTTAGGAGTAAAATATATAGATGCAAGTTTAATGAAAAAACAAATATTAACTTCAGCAAAACACCAATTTATAGAAGGAGATGTAGAACATTGGTGGCACGAGGAAACTCGGAAGAGGAATAAGAACAAGGTTTTCGGATGATTTATTGTGGCTTGTATATGTAGTTTGCGAGTATATAGATTATACAGGAGAGATTACTATATTAGATGAGGAAATTCCATATTTGGCAGGAGAAATTTTACCAGAAGGAATTGATGAAAAATATGATAAATATGAAATATCAGATGTAAAAGAACCAATATACAATCACTGTATAAGAGCAATAGAAAAATCTTTAGATTTTGGGGAAAATGGTTTACCAAAAATAGGAAGCGGAGACTGGAATGATGGTTTAAATACAGTAGGAAATAATAAAAAAGGTGAAAGTGTATGGCTAGGATTTTTCCTTTATAATATATTAGATAGATTTACTAAAATTTGTGGAATAAAAAAAGATGATAAAAGGATAAAGGAATATGAGGAAGTAAAACAAAAATTAAAAAAAGCATTAAACACTAATGGTTGGGATGGTAGATGGTTTAGAAGAGCATATATGGATAATGGCGACCCAATAGGAAGTGTAGAAAATGAAGAGTGCAGAATAGATAGCATATCTCAAAGTTGGGGCGTAATTTCAGGTGCAGCAGACAACGATAAAAAATATATTGCAATGGAAAGTTTAGAAAATTTATTAATAGACAAAGAAAATGGTTTAATAAAATTATTAGACCCACCATTTGAAAAAACTAAAATAGAACCAGGATATATAAAGGCATATCTCCCAGGAGTAAGAGAAAATGGAGGACAATACACACATGCAGCAATGTGGGCAATTTTGGCATTTACAAAACTAGGTTTTGGAGATAAAGCAGTAGAATATTACACAATGATAAATCCAATAGAACACTCAAGAACAAAAGATTCTGCAAAAAAATACAAAGTAGAGCCATATGTAATACCTGCTGATATATATGAAGCAAAAGGATTAGAAGGAAGAGGAGGATGGACATGGTATACAGGTTCATCAAGTTGGTTTTGTAAAATAGGGTTAGAAAATATTTTAGGATTAAATATAGAAAATGGAGTATTAAGAATAAATCCTTGTATACCAAAAGACTGGAAAGAATATAGCATAAGATATAAGTTCGGAAACAGTATTTATAATATAAAAGTAAAGAATCCAGAAGAAAAAAACACAGGAGTAAAAGAAATGCTATTGAATGGGAAAGAAATAAAAGATTTACAAATAAAATTAGTAGATGATGGAAACATAAATGAGATAGAAGTGATTATGTAAGAAAAGCTGCCGCAATTTTTGGCAGCTTTTTACATAATTGTCATAAAAATGTAATGCGCCTGTAACACAAAAAATGTAGATAAATGTTATAATAAATGCATATAAAGAAGTAAACTAATGAAAGGAATGTTAAAAAAATGAATTTAATTGAGAGAAGAAAAAGAAAATTAATTATTTTTACAATTTTATGCATATTAGTATTTGCATTATTTATAGGGGTTCTTGTTAGAAATGGTAAAGTTGCAGCAGCAACTTGCCCAGCATGTACATCACACCCTACGCTTTCTGCAGCTACATGTGAGAAACCAGCAACATGTCCATACTGTGGATACCAGACGGGTTCAGCATTAGGGCATACTCCTGGAAGCCCAACATGTACAGAAGCTGGAAAATGTACAAGATGTGGCAAAGCCGTAGGTAAGGCAGCATTAGGACATCAGTACACATATACTTCTTTTGGAGCAGGTCAACACAGAATGACTTGTAGTAGATGTGGAACTAATATATCTGGTACAACTGAAGGTTGTACATATGACGCTAATGGGTCATGTACAAAGTGCGGATATACAAAAGCAAGTAGTTCAGGGTCAACTTGTGAACATAATTATAATAAATGGGTTTCTAAAGGATCTGATATGCATAGCCATGTTTGTAGTAAATGTGGAGGTACAGAACCTGGTTCATATGAAACGTGTACATTCGAAAATGGGGCATGTACAAAATGTGGAAACCAAAAAGCTGCAACTTGCAATCATAGCTACACTGCATTTAAATCTATTGGATCAGGTATGCACCGAAGAATTTGCGCAATTTGTGGAAACGAGTCAAGCGACACTGAAGCGTGTACATTTGAAGGTGCAACATGTGCAAGACAAGGAACATGTAGCAAATGTGGTGCAACAGGTTTTGCATCAGCAGGTCATAACTATACTACATTTAAATCTATTGGAGGAGGTAGGCACCAAAAAGCTTGTGCAAACTGCGGAAGCCTAGAAGAGGGTACAGCTGAATCATGTATATTCCAAGGTGCAACATGTACAAAACAAGGAACATGTAGCAAATGCGGTGCAACAGGTGTTTCACCAACAGCACATAGCAATACTGCATTTAAATCTATTGGAGCGGGTATGCATCAAAGAATTTGTGCATACTGCGAAAATCCAGTACCTGGTACCGCTGAAGCGTGTACGTTCCAAGGTGCAACATGTACAAAACGAGGAACATGTAGCCAATGTGGTACTACAGGTGGTCCACTAGGATCTCATGACAATACTGCATTTAAATCTATTGGAGTAGGTATGCATAAAAGAGTTTGCGCAAACTGTGGAAACGAGACCGGCGACGTAGAAGCTTGTACAGCTAGCACAACGGCAACGTGTACAAAACAAGGAAAATGTAACAAATGCGGTGTAACAATAAACGCTTTGGGACATAACTGGGGTTCATGGAAAAAAGATAGCTCTGGGCACAGAGCAACTTGCTCAAGATGTAACAGTATGCTAAATGGTCCACATTCATTTACTCCGGCAACTTGTAATAAACCCGAGATATGTGAGATTTGTGGTTTCGAGGGAGCTATATTAGTTAATGCACATACAGGAGGCACTCATGAAAATGGTGGAAAATGTGAAGTTTGTGGAGAATCATATCAAGTACATGTTCCAGCTATAGAGTGGAAAATTGAGTATAATGGAGATGGAACACATAAGAGTTTCATGAAGTGTTCATTCCCTGACTGTGAAGTTGATACTGTTATTACCAAAAATTGCTCTGGAGGAACTCATGACAATGGTGGAAACTGTACAGCCTGCGGAGGAACATATCAAGATCATTCTTACAAGATAGAATGTAAACCATACGATAGTACAATACATAGATTTGACACAGTTTGCTCATATCCAGGTTGCAACGTGAGCACGAAAAAAAGAGCAGAGGAACACTCTGGGGGAACTCATGCTAATGGAGGAAGATGTACAGTTTGTGCATACAAATATCAAGACCATGATGGTGGCAAACCAGTAGGGTATAAGATTTCAGCAACTGGTCATACTAAAACGTATACTTGCAGATTTCCGGGGTGCGGACAAACATTTTATGGACAAGAAGAAAGCCATATCGTAAGTAAATATGTAGACAACAGTAATGGAACACATAGCGATGTTTGCACGGTCTGTGGATATACAGTTAAACAAGAACATACCTACGGTGATGCAGTAGCTTCGAGATATACGAGAAGAGTAGCAAGCAATAATGCGAAACCATATGTATTATTACTTGCAACTGAAACTGAAGATACAGCTTGTACAGCTTGCGGAGCTCTTAAATCAGCTGAAAATAATGGCTGTGAACATTCATATGTAGAAAAAAGTGATGAAACTCAACATTGGGAAGAATGCTCAATTTGTGGATATTTTAAAAAAGGCAGCTTAAAAGACCATGAATTTACATACAAAGATAATGGGGATGGAACACATAGTGGCACTTGTAAAGTATGTAAATATGAATATAAAGAGGAACATAATTATGAAGACGGAAAGTGTAACAAATGTAGTACTTCTGTAGAAAACTGTGAACACGAATACATAGTAAAAAATGATGAAACAAACCACTGGGTACAATGTTCAAAATGTAATGATAAAAGAACAGTTGAGGAACATACATTTGAAACTTATACTAATGATGATGGTACAGAGACTAAAAAATGTACAGTATGTGATTACAAAATAGACAATAATAGTGGAAATGAAGACAATAAAAATAATGATAACAAAAATGATGACAACAAGAATAATGAAGATAATAATGATGCAAATAACAATGAAAATAAAAATGAAGAAAAAGGAAATAAGGATAATGAAAATAAAAAAGACAATACAATAACAAACACAATTTTCCCAAAAACAGGAGCATCAAAAGTTGTAATAACAGTAATTACAGTATTAGGCATTTTATTAGGACTTACAACGTTTAAATTAAAAAAATACAAAGGAATTAAATAAGAAACAAAAGGCAATCACATTTGGTGATTGCCTTTTTCATGTATGTTACAAAAATGTAATAAAATTGTCACAAAAAACTTGTATAAATTTCTCTAATGTGATATAAATTATCGTATAAGATAAAAAGTTTCGAAAAAAAGAAAGGGGAACTTTCACAAATGGAGAATCTTGAAAATAAAAAAACAATATTAATTGTTGATGATGAAAAACCTATTGTTGATATTTTAGTATATAATTTACAAAAAGAAGGGTATAATACATTAGAGGCAAATGATGGTATGGAAGCAGTTGATGTAGCTTTAGCTAAAAAACCAGATTTAATTTTATTAGATATAATGCTTCCAAAAATGGATGGATTAACAGTATGCAAAAAGATAAAAGCATCTTTAAATGTTCCAATTCTAATGCTTACAGCAAAAGATGAAGAAATAGATAAAATCTTAGGACTAGAATTAGGGGCAGATGACTATATTACAAAACCATTTAGTGTAAGGGAACTTATGGCAAGAATAAAAGCAAACTTAAGAAAACAGGAAGTAAACTTAGTTTCACAAGAAGAAAAAGAAAAAATTGAAACTAAAAAAATAGTAGTAGGAAGATTAACATTAGACTTAGATAAATTTGAAGCTCAAATAGATGGAAAAAACATAGATTTAACTTTAAGAGAATTTGAAGTATTAAAATTTTTAGCTATGCAACAAGGACAAGTAGTAACTAGAGAGTTATTACTAGAAAAAGTATGGGGCTATGAATATTATGGAGATATAAGAACAGTTGATGTAACAGTAAGAAGAATAAGAGGAAAAATAGAAAAAGACACAGCAAATCCAGATATCTTAGTAACAAAAAGAGGAGTTGGCTATTATATAAAAACAGAATAAAAAATAAAAAAATATTAGGGTAGGGTTCGGCATGCCGAACCCTATTAAATAGGAGAAGAAAATGATAAAAAGTACACAAATAAAAATAATTTTAATAATAGTTCTACTTGCAGTCATAATGTTTGGGTCATTTGGCATTTTTGCTATTGTAAGACTAGAAAATTTACAAGCACTTATAGTGGAAAAAGATATATTAGTTCAAGAAATAGCTAATTTTAAAATAGTTCTAGCAATTTTAGTAGTGGCTTTTTTGTTAATATCTTTAGTAACAATTTGGTTTACAAAGAAAATAGTAGATAAACCCATATTAAAACTAATTCAAAGTGCAAAACAAATAGACCAAACATTTACAGAAAATGCAAAAAATGATATAGATGAGTTAACAAATGCATTTGATGCCGTAAACTCTGGACTAAAAGAGAATTTTAATGAAGTAATAAGACAAAAGAAACAAATGGAAACAATTTTACGTTATATGAATGATGGTATAGTAGCATTTAATATGAAAGGGAAAATAATACATATAAATCCTGCAGCAAAAAATTTGTTAAATATTACTGAAAAAGAAAAAACTTTTGAGGAAATATTCAATAAACTAGATGAAGAAATAAATATGGAAAAATTAATTTACTTAGATGACTGGACAAGTACTGAAAAAATAGTAAATATTGGAGATAAATACTTAAAACTATTTTTTGCACCATATAAAGATGAAAATGAAAGACCATCTGGAATAATAGTACTAGTACAAGATATAACTGAACACGTAAAGCTAGATAATATGAGAAAAGAATTTATAGCAGACGTGTCACATGAATTAAAAACACCACTTACATCTATAATGGGTTATGCAGAAACACTTTCAGAAATGGATTATGATAAGGAAATTCAAGACAAATTTTTAAATGTAATAACAACTGAAGCTGTAAGAATGACTAAACTTGTAAATGACTTATTAACACTTTCAAAACATGATGATGCAAATACAAAATGGGAAAAAACAGAATTTGATTTAGGTGAATTAGTAAAAAAATGCCAAGAATATTTGCAAATAGAAATGGATAAGAAAAAACAAAAAGTGGAATGTTTTGTAACAGCAAATGTACCACATGTATATGCAGATAAAGATGGTATAGAAAGGGTAGTATTAAATATACTATCAAATAGTGTAAAATACACACGGAAACCGGTGGAACAATAAAAATATATGTAGGATTTGTATATAATGATGCATATATAAAAGTAATTGATAGTGGAGTAGGAATTCCAGAAAAAGACCTTGATAGAATATTTGAAAGATTTTATAGAGTAGATAAGGCAAGATCAAGAGAATTAGGAGGAACAGGCCTAGGATTATCAATTGCAAAAGAAATATTGGACAAAAATGGCGGAAGAATAGATATAAAAAGTGTAGTTGGCAAAGGAACAGAGGTTGTTATAACAATACCAACAGTAAACGAAAAAGAATAATAAAAATTTTATATTTTAATTGTAAAATCTTAAATACTAATGTATAATTATTAGAAGAAAAGAGGTTACATATGGGAGAAAGAGTTGTAATTAAAGAGATACTAGAATGGGGTTACTGTATAATAATTGCTGTAGTTTTAGCTTTGCTGGTAAGATATTATATAGGAACACCAACAATAGTACAACAACAATCAATGCAAACAACTTTCATGCCAGGAGATAGATTAATTTTAAGTAGAATAACAAAAACTGCAAAAGGCACATATGAAAGAGGAGATATAGTAACATTTGAAGCACCAAGTGCAACAATTGTAGCTGCAGCAAATGTAAATTTTGATTATCCAGTAGCAATTTATGAAAATGAACCAAAAGGGTTATGGAGTAAATTTGTTTACTATATTTTAGAATTAAATAAAACAAGCTATATAAAAAGAGTAATAGGAATAGCGGGAGACCATATAGAAATAAAAAATGGTAAAGTATACTTAAATGAACAAGAAATAAAAGAAGAATACTTAAATGAAGGCGTAACAACAAATATGGGGCAATATGGAGTATTTTCAGACATAGTAGTGCCAGAAGGTTATGTATTTGTAATGGGAGATAATAGAGACCACAGTACTGATAGTAGGTGTTTTGGTTGTATACCAGTATCGAAAATAGAAGGCAAGGTATGGATAAGATTTTGGCCTTTTTCTAAATTTGGAAAAGTGGAGTAGATAATGTTTAATAATATTTTAGGAAATGAAGAAGCAAAAAAAATATTAGAAAATACAATAAAAACCCAAAATATATCACACAGCTATATGTTTATTGGACAAAATGGAATAGGAAAATTCATGATTGCCAAAGAATTTGCAAAAGCAATACTATGCCAAGGTGAACAAAAACCATGTAACACATGTGAATCATGCATTAAATTTAATGGTGAAAATAATCCGGATATTCAAATAATAGATGAAATAGAAGAAAAAAGTATAAAAACAGAAACTATAAAAGAAATGGTGAAAGGTGTTTATGAAAAACCAATTGAAGGTTCAAGAAAAGTTTATATAATAAATGATAGTCAAAAAATGACTAAAGAAGCACAAAATAGTTTATTAAAAACACTAGAAGAACCGCCAGAATATGTAGTAATAATATTAATTACTGAAAACGAAAATTTATTACTAAATACTATAAAATCAAGATGTACAAAAATAAAATTTAATCCATTAAAAGATAATGAAATAATAAAAATATTAAAAGAAAAATACGACTATAAAGAAGTTACAGAAAATATGTTAGAAATTGCAGGGGGAAGTGTAACACAGGCACTATCAGTTCAAGGAAAAGAGGAAATTTTTAACGAAATAAAAACAATATTTTCTAATTTAGAAAAAATAAATATTATAGATTTGTTAAATAAAAAAGATTTGGTATTTAAAGATAAAGACTACATTTATGAAATATTAGATTATATAAATATCATATTGTTTAACAAAATAAAGGAAAATATAAAATACACAAATTGCATAAAAATTGTTGAAGAAACTAAAGACAGATTAAAGAAAAATAGTAATTATGATATGACAATAGATAATTTATTGCTAAAAGTGTGGGAGGAAATAAATGGCTAATATAATAGGTGTAAGATTTAAAAAACCAGGTAAAATATATTTTTTTGATCCAGATGGAAAAAGAGTTTTTAGAGGACAATATGTAATAGTTGAAACTGCAATGGGAAAAGAGTATGGAGAAGTAATGATTGCAAATAGACAATTACCAGATGAAAAAATAGTAGCTCCATTAAAGAAAATTATAAGAGTTGCAACAGAAAAAGATAGAAAACAAAATGAACAAAACAAAAAAGATGAAAAAGAAGCATTTAAAATATGTGAAGAAAAGATAAAAGAATATAAACTAGATATGAAGCTAATGGATGTTGAATATAAATTTGACAAAAGTAAATTGCTATTCTTCTTTACAGCAGATGGAAGAATTGATTTTAGGGACCTAGTAAAAGATTTAGCAGCAATATTTAAAACAAGAATAGAATTAAGACAAATAGGGGTAAGAGATGAAGTAAGAAGACTTGGAGGAAATGGCGTTTGCGGAAGAGAATTATGCTGTTGTTCATTTTTAGGAAATTTTGATACAGTAACAATAAAAATGGCAAAAGAACAAAATGTATCTCTAAATCCTTCAAAAATATCTGGAAATTGTGGAAGACTTATGTGTTGTTTAAGATATGAGCAAGAAGTATATGAAGATAAACTAAAAAAATTACCAGGAATAGGCTCAATTGTGCAAACAGAAGATGGAAAAGGTGAAGTTTGTGGAGTAGAAACACTAAAAGAGAGAATAAAAGTAAAATTCAAAGATGGAGACGAAACTTTCTTCAAAAGATATGACTTAAAAGATGTAAAAGTAATAAAAAGAGCAAAAAAAGAAGAAGAAGCAAATGAAGAAAACCCAGAAGATTTAAAAGAACTACAAAAAATGGAAAAACTAGACAAAATAGATAAACAAAACAAACAATAATGAGGTGCGGAGTGTGACAATATAGCAGTTCTCCGGGGAATTACTAAAAAGGTCGCACATCTTACTTCTAATTTGAGAGGTGGTGAAAAAATGGCATATAAAATAACAGATAAATGTATATCTTGTGGAGCATGTGCAGCAGAATGCCCAGTACAATGCATAAAACAAGGAGAAGAAAGATTTGTAATAGACCAAGAATCTTGTATAGGATGTGGAACATGTGCAGGAGTTTGCCCTGTAGAAGCTCCAGAAGAAGAGTAAATAAAACAGGAAGTCGTGGCAATTATATTTTGAATTAGGAAAATATAATTGCCATGACTTCCGTTCTTTATTCCTTATAAAACTTGACTTTTAAGAGGATAAGACATATACTAAACCAAGAAAAAGATTTTTAGAAAGGAGAATTTTTAATGAATGATTTAATAGAAATTAGATGGCATGGCAGAGGTGGACAAGGTGCAAAAACTGCATCACTACTTTTGGCAGACGCAGCATTTAATACAGGAAAATATATACAAGGGTTCCCAGAATATGGACCAGAAAGAATGGGAGCACCAATTACAGCATACAACAGAATAAGTACAAAACCAATAACAATTCATAGTAATATATATGAACCAGATTATGTAGTTGTAGTAGATGATAGTTTATTAGAAACTGTTGATGTAACAGCAGGGCTTAAAAAAACAGGAGCAATAGTAATAAACTCAAGCAAAGATAATAGTTATCTAAAAGAAAAACTAAAAGGATATGAAGGAGAAATATATAAAATAGATGCAAAAAAAATATCTTTAGAAACACTAGGAAAATATTTCCCAAATACACCAATGCTTGCAGCAATTGTAAAGGTCAGTGGAGTTATGACAGATGAAGAACTACTAAATGATATGCAAGGCTCTTTTAAACACAAATTTGCAAAAAAACCAGAGGTTATTGAAGGAAACATGAGAGCACTAGAGAGTGCACTTAAAGCTATAGAAAAGATATAAAGAATGAAAGGGGAATAAAAAATGCATGAAAAAATAAACAGCAATACACCTATGGAAGAAATGACAATAGGTGGAAACATATATGAGGCAGGCAATGCAAGAGAATTTAAAACAGGGGATTGGAGAAGTGCAAGACCTGTATTCCTATCAGAAAAATGTAAACAATGTGGACTATGCTTCCCAGTTTGCCCAGATGATGCAATTCCTGTAAATAAAGAACAAAAAAGAGAAGATTTTAATTATGATTATTGTAAAGGATGCGGAGTATGTGCAAAGGTTTGCCCATTTGGAGCAATAGAAATGGAATAAAACACATAAAGGAAAAATTATAAGGAGGAAATAAAAATGTCAATTAGAGAACGTTTAAGTGGTAATGAAGCTGCAGCAATTGCAATGAAACAAATAAATCCAGATGTAGTTGCGGCATTTCCAATAACGCCATCAACAGAAATACCACAATATTTTTCAACATTTGTAAGTAATGGTCAGGTGGATACAGAATTTGTTGCAGTAGAAAGTGAACATAGTGCAATGTCTGCATGTATAGGAGCAGAAGCAGCAGGAGGAAGAGCGATGACAGCAACTTCTGCAAATGGTTTATCATTAATGTGGGAAATGATTTATATTGCATCAAGCTTAAGATTACCAATAGTAATGTCACTTGTAAACCGTGCAGTATCAGGTCCATTAAATATACATAATGACCATTCAGATGCAATGGGGGTAAGAGATAGTGGATGGATTATGCTATTTTCAGAAAATAATCAAGAAGCATATGATAATTTACTTATGGCACATAAAATTGCCGAAAATAAAGATGTATTGCTTCCATTAATGGTTTGCCAAGATGGATTTATTACATCACATTCTATAGAAAACATAGAATTAGAAGATGATGAATTAGTAAAAAAATTTGTAGGAAAATATGAGCCAGATCATTATTTATTAAACCATAAAGAATCAATAGCAATTGGTCCATTAGATTTACAAAGTTATTTATTTGAACATAAGGCACAACAAGCAGAAGCAATGAGAAATGCAAAAAAAGTAATAAAAGAAGTTTCAAAAGAATTTGAAGAACTAACAGGAAGAAAGTATAGCCTTTTTGAAGAATATAAAACAGAAGATTCAGATATTGTAATTGTTGCAATGAACTCTACTGCGGGAACTGCAAAATTTACAGCAGATAAATTAAGAAAACAAGGTATAAAAGCAGGGGTTTTAAAGGTTAGAGTATTTAGACCATTCCCAGGTGAAGAAATTGCAAAGGCTTTGGCAAATGCAAAAGCAGTAGCAGTACTTGATAAAGCAGATGGATTAAATGCAGTAGGCGGACCACTATTTACAGACATTACATCAGCAATGCAAGTAAATAAAGTATCAGTTCCAACAGTAAATTATATTTATGGAATAGGTGGAAGAGATACAAAAGTATCTGATTTAGAAAGTGTATATACTGATTTACAAGACATTGTAAAAACAGGGAAAATTGATAACCCTTACAGATATTTAGGATTAAGGAGGTAAAAACATGGCATATAATTTAAAAGAAGTAATTGCAAACAAACCATCAAGATTTACATCTGGGCATAGAATGTGTGCTGGATGTGGAGCACCTGTGGTAGGAAGAATGGTACTTAGAGCTTTAAAACCAGAAGACCATGCAGTAATATGTACAGCAACAGGCTGTATGGAAGTTTCCACTTTTATATATCCATATACAGCATGGACTGATTCTTTTATACATACAGCTTTTGAATGTGCAGGAGCAACATTATCAGGAGTAGAAGCTGCATATAAAGCATTAAAAAGAAAAAATAAATTAGAGGGAAAAGATACTAAGTTTATAGCATTTGGAGGAGATGGAGGAACTTATGATATAGGATTCCAAAGCTTATCAGGTGCAATGGAAAGAGGTCACGACATGGTTTATGTATGCTATGATAATGGAGCATACATGAATACAGGTATTCAGCGTTCATCTGCAACACCAAAGTTTGCAGATACAACCACAAGCCCAGCAGGAACAGTTATACCAGGAAAAATGCAGTCAAGAAAAGACTTAACAGAAATAATGGCATCACACCATTTACCATATGTCGCACAAACAATTGCTGTAAATAACTTTAAAGATTTATATGAAAAATCTGAAAAAGCAATATACACAGAAGGACCTTGCTTCTTAAATGTTTTAACACCATGCCCAAGAGGTTGGGGATATAATACAGAAGACCTAATGCAAATAAACAAACTAGCAGTAGAAACATGCTACTGGCCATTATATGAAGTAATAGATGGAAGATATGTAGTAAATTATAAACCAAAAAATAAACTACCAATAGAAGAATTTTTAAGACCACAAAAACGTTTTAAACACATGTTCAAACCAGAAAATGAATGGATGATAGAGGAATTCCAAAAAGAAGTAGACAAACGCTGGGAAGAGTTATTAAATTTGGAGGAAATAACCAATAAAGAATAAAAATTAAATAAAAGGAGAATGTATGAAAAATAAAAAAATAATCTTTATATTAATTTTTGCAATCATTATTTTGCTAGGGCTTACAACTAAATCAAATGCAAGCCTATACCTAAACAATTTAGATTTTTATGCAGAAATTGATACAAACGGAAATATGAATGTTACTGAAACTTGGAACATAAGAATATCAAATACAAACACACTATATAAAACATTTGAATTAGATGAAAATAAATATTCTGGAATAACAAATGTGCAGGTTTCAGAAGTTGGAAGAGGGGATTTTACCGAAACAGACGAATGGGCATATCATTTAACTAAAGATTATTACTTCGGAGGAATAAATGATGATGGAAAATTCGAAATATCATTTGGTGTAGGATTAGATGATAGTACTGCTACCAATACTTATAAGATTAGCTATACAGTAGTAGATGCAATTAAAAAATATGATGACTGTGCAGAGCTTTATTGGCAATTCCTAGGAAGCGATGCGGCAGTTGATGCTAGCAAAATTACTGGTACAATAAAGCTACCATCGGAAGCAGATTCTAAAGAAGATATTAGAGTGTGGGGCCATGTAGAAACTCTAAATGGAGAAATATATGTAACCTCTACTGATACTGTAGAATTTAGTTTAGATAATTATATTAGTGGTAATTATGTAGAAGTAAGAATTGCAATGCCAAGTGAAATGATTGAAACAGCTGAAAGAACATATAATAAAAACGTATTACCAAGTATAATAGAAGAAGAAACTGAATGGGCAAACGAAGCAAATGTTAGAAGAGAAAGAAAACAAAGAAATGAAAAGATAATAAAAACTGTTATAATTGCGGTTATGGTTATAATTGGTATAATATTATTACGACAAACAGTTAAATACATAAAGATATTCAAAAACACAAAAAAACTTATTCCTACAGAAAAATATGAATATTTTAGAGAAAAACCAGATAAGAATTCAACACCTGCAGATGCATTGTTTTTATATAACAATGGAGTAAATGCAGCTTCAACTGCTTTTGGAAATGTATTTTCTGCAACTTTACTAAATTTAAGTTTAAAGGGATATTTTAAAATAACAGTAGAACAAAATGAAAAAGGAAAAAAAGAAACTCTAATTTATAAAACTAAAAAAGATATTGAAGATTTACAATATGAAGAAGAAAGAATTGCAAGATTTGTAAAAAATGCAATTGATAGTAAAGAAAAAATTACAATAAAAGAATTACAAAAATATATAAGAAACCATGCTTCATCTGTAAGTAGTTTAATTGAAAAAACTGGAATTGAAACAAAAAACAAAAATAAAATGACAGAAAATTTTGATGAGGAAAAATCAAAAGAAAAATCAAAATATATAGGAATAGCAATTGTATATTTTGCTGTTGCGATGTTTTGCATCACATTTCTCCCAGTAGTTATTCTTTTAATAATAAATGCGATACTTGCACTAATGATAAATGGAAAATTAAGTAACCTAACACAAAAAGGAATAGATGAAAGAGAAAAATGGAAAGGCTTAAAAAAATATATGGAAGACTTTTCTTTACTAAATGAAAAAGAAATTCCAGCATTAGAAGTTTGGGAAGAATACCTAGTATATGCAACTGTATTTGGAATAGCAGATAAAGTAATAAAACAATTAAAAATGGTATATCCACAAATAGATGAAATGGATGACTTTAATACAGCATCATATATTTACTTAATGAGCCATACAAACTTTAATTCAAGTTTTAGCAAAGCAATAAACTCATCAATTTCAAGCACAATGTCATCTGGAAGCGGCGGAGGCGGTGGCTTCTCTGGTGGCGGAGGCGGAGGCCGGTGGCCGGAGGTGGCATGCGGCGGAAGATAAAATTGTGCCCAATATTTAATTTATAATACTTGACTTCATCTACTGTTTTTTGATATACTCATATTAAATAAAATAATTGAGGTGATTCTAATGATAATAGATAGATTAGGAAAAATGTTTGAAAATAGAAGAAAAAAAGACGTACCAGTAGAAGTTGAAAGAAGAGAAGATTACAAAAAAAAGGCAGACAAAAAAACATCTAAAAAAACAACAAAATAAGAATAAGTATAAAAAATAGATATGTAAAAACATATCTATTTTTTTACAATAAAATGGTAATAATATTATTGAAAAATTATAGATTATGTGTTATAAAAGATTTGTAATCTAAAAAGGAGGGAAAGATAAATAATATGAGTGAAGACAGAAAAATAATAGATAGCGTAGAAAGTTTGGAAAAAGCATTAGAAAATCTTAAAAAAGCTCAAAAAGAGTTTGCAACATTTAATCAAGAGAAAGTGGATAAAATATTTTTTGCTGCAGCTATAGCTGCAAATAAAATGAGAATACCACTTGCAAAAATGGCAGTAAGAGAAACGGGAATGGGTGTTGTAGAAGACAAGGTCATTAAAAATCATTATGCAGCAGAATATATTTATAATGCTTATAGAAATACAAAAACATGCGGAATAATAGAAGAGGATAAAGAATTTGGAATACAAAAAATAGCTGAGCCAATTGGAGTGATTGCAGCAGTAATTCCAACAACAAACCCAACCTCAACAGCTATTTTTAAAACATTGTTAGCATTAAAAACAAGAAATGGAATAATAATAAGTCCACATCCAAGAGCTAAAAAATCTACAATAGAAGCTGCAAAGGTAGTTCTAAAAGCAGCAGTTGAAGCAGGAGCACCAGAAGGAATAATAGACTGGATAGATGTTCCATCATTAGACTTAACAAATATGGTTATGAAAGAATGTGATATAATTCTTGCAACTGGTGGACCAGGAATGGTAAAAGCAGCATATTCAAGTGGAAAACCTGCAATAGGTGTAGGTGCAGGAAACACACCAGCAATTATAGATGAATCTGCAGATATAATTTTAGCAGTAAACTCAATAATACACTCAAAAACATTTGATAATGGTATGATATGTGCATCAGAACAATCTGTAATTGTTTTAAGCCCTATATATGATGTAGTAAAATCAGAATTCGAAAAAAGAGGATGCTACTTCTTAAATGAAGAAGAAAAAGAACGTTTAAGAAAGACAATGATTATAAATGGTGCTTTAAACGCTAAAATAGTAGGGCAAAAAGCACATACTATAGCAAATTTAGCAGGAATTGAAGCCCCAGAAAACACAAAAATATTAATAGGGGAAGTAACAAGTGTAGAACTTTCAGAAGAATTTGCACATGAAAAATTATCACCAGTTTTAGCTATGTATAGAGCAGAAAACTTTACAGATGCTTTAGATAAAGCAGAACACCTAATAGCAGATGGAGGATATGGACATACATCATCTTTATATATAAATACAGTAAGCCAAAAAGATAAAATAGAAGAATTCTCAAGAAGAATGAAAACTTGTAGAATTTTGATAAATACACCATCTTCACATGGGGGAATAGGAGATTTATATAACTTTAAATTAACACCATCACTAACTTTAGGCTGCGGTTCTTGGGGTGGAAATTCAGTATCAGAAAATGTAGGAGTAAAACATTTATTAAATATAAAAACAGTAGCCGAAAGGAGAGAAAATATGCTTTGGTTTAGAACACCTGAAAAGGTATATATTAAAAAAGGCTGTTTACCTGTAGCTTTAGATGAATTAAAAAATGTAATGGGAAAGAAAAGAGTATTTATAGTAACAGATAATTTCCTTTACAAAAATGGATATACAAAAGTTATAACAGACAAATTAAATGAAATGGGAATAGAACATAGCACATTTTTCAATGTAGCACCAGACCCAACACTTGCAAGTGCAATAGAAGGAACAAAAGAAATAGTGGCATTTGAGCCAGACTGTATAATAGCAGTTGGTGGAGGAAGTGCAATGGATGCAGCAAAAATCATGTGGGTAATGTATGAACATCCAGAAGTAGACTTTTTAGATATGGCAATGAGATTCCAAGATATAAGAAAAAGAGTTTACACATTCCCAAAAATGGGAGAAAAAGCTTATTTTATAGCAGTACCAACATCAGCAGGAACAGGTTCAGAAGTAACACCATTTGCAGTTATAACAGATGAAAAAACAGGAGTAAAATATCCATTAGCAGATTATGAATTAATGCCAAACATGGCAATTGTTGACTGTGATATGATGATGAATGCACCAAAAGGCTTAACATCAGCATCTGGAATAGATGCAGTAACTCACTGCTTAGAAGCATTGGCATCAATGATGGCAACAGATTATACAGATGGTTTAGCATTACGTTCTTTAAAAATGATATTTGAATATTTACCAAGAGCATATAATGATGGACCAAATGATGTAGAAGCAAGAGAAAAAATGGCAAATGCAGCAACAATGGCAGGAATGGCATTTGCAAATGCGTTTTTAGGAGTTTGTCACTCAATGGCACATAAATTAGGAGCCTTCCATCACTTAGCACATGGTGTAGCAAATGCACTTATGATAGATGAAGTGTTAAGATTTAATAGCAGTGAAACCCCAACAAAAATGGGAACATTCCCACAATATGACCATCCACACACAATAGAAAAATATGCAGAAGCTGCTGATTATTTGAATTTAGGTGGAAACACAAACGAGGAAAAACTAGAAAACTTAATAAAAGCAATAGATGAATTAAAAGAAAAAATTGGAATAAAGAAAACAATAAAAGAATATGGAATAGAAGAAAAAGACTTCTTGGCAACGTTAGACGAAATGACAGAGCAAGCATTTGATGACCAATGTACAGCAGCAAACCCAAGATATCCATTAATGTGCGAGATAAAGGATATGTATTTACGTGCATATTATGGAAATTAATTTAAAAATTGAATTTCTCAAATAAATAAATAGGAGGAAATGAAAAATGTATTATAATTTAGATAATCCAATTGCTGAGAGAAAAACAAAAACAGTATATAAAGACAATGGCAAAACAATAAAACTATTTATCCCAGACTATCCAAAATCAAATATATTAAACGAAGCACTAAATCAAGCAAGGGTTGAAGAAACTGGATTAAATATTCCAAGTTTAGAGGAAGTTACCAAAATTGAAGATAGATGGGCAATTGTATCTGAACATATAGAAGGAAGAACATTAGAAAGTTTAATGGAGGAACATCCAGAGAAATTAGATGAGTATTTAAATTTATTTGTAGATACTCAAATAAATATATTATCAAAAGAGGCTCCTTTACTAAACAAATTAAAAGATAAAATGCAAAGAAAAATAGCAGAAGCAGATATTAGTCAAGATATAAAATATGAGTTAAATATAAAACTTGAAAGCATGCCAAAACATAAGAAAATATGCCATGGGGACTTCAATCCAAGCAATGTAATTATAAAAGAAAATGGCGAAGTTTATGTAATAGACTGGGCACATGTAACTCGGAGGAAATGCATCAGCAGATGTGGCAAGGACATATCTATTATTTCGCTTAAACGGTAAAAGAGAAATAGCAGATAAATATGTAGAAATTTATTCAGAAAAAACAAATACAGAAAAAAGTTATATACAAAAATGGATACCAATAGTTGCAGCAGCACATCTTTCAAAAGCAAGTGAAGAAGAAAAAAGCTTTTTAATGAACTGGGTTGATGTAATAGAATATCAATAAAACTTAATAAAAAAAATAACATTAAATAAATGCTCGGTATAAGGCGAGAAAATAGGAAGTACAGGAATAACAGGCAAAAATTAGTTCTGAAATTATGTAAAATTAACTTTAAAATCCTTTGACTTACTTGGAAAATTGTGGTATAATAAAAAAGGTTGAGAGATACCATGAAGGAGTGACGATATATGTTTAATATAGGAGATAAAGTTGTATATCCAATGCACGGTGCAGGAATTATTGAAGGAATTGAAGAAAAAGATGTACTAGGAGAGAAACAAAATTATTATATTATAAAAATGCCGGGTGAAGTTAAAGTAATGGTACCAACAGCAAAAGCTACAGATGTTGGAGTAAGAGATATTATAGATAGTAATACTGCAAGTAAAGTTTTTAAAGTATTAGAAACAAACTCAACAGGTGTAGAAATGAATTGGAATAAAAGATATAGAGACAACATGGAAAAAATGAAGAGTGGAGACATATATGAGGTAGCTGACGTTGTTAGAGACTTAAGTTTTAAACAAAAAGAAAAAGGTCTTTCAACAAGTGAAAAGAAAATGCTTTTAAATGCAAAACAAATATTAGTTAGTGAATTAACACTTGCAGAAAATTCTAAAAAGGAAGATATTGAAGCAATTGTAAATAGTAAAATAGACCTTTCTTTTATGGAATATAATAAAGCTGATATTAAAGGAAATGTAGAAACTACAGGAAAAACAATGAAGAAATTTATTTCATTTGATTCTGTAGGAGGCGGAATAAGCGAAGATATTGGTTAGAATAGAGTATATTTAAAGAAATCCTAAGAAATTAGGATTTCTTTTTAATGAAAAAAATTTTGAATTGCAGTTTGCTGTCATATTTCAATTTGCCATATATACAATACAGTAGCCCAACGCAGGGGTTTTATATATTTTATTTTTGAACGACTCCGGGGTGACCGCCGTAGAAACTGTATGAGCATTGCGAATAACAGTTTCTAGGATGGGGCAGTGAAAAAATAAAATATATAATCCCC
>USOV01000019.1 GCA_900556455.1 uncultured Clostridium sp.
GTCAAGCTCTTTTCTTCTAAAATTTGTAGTAGCTTTTGTTTCACATAATTTGTAAGACTACAGTTTGCTAATTTTTTTAAATAAATTCTTCCCATACTATATTTGCTAAGTCAATTCCTTTTTCAGTTAACTTTATTTGGTCTAAGTCTATTTTTATAAGTCCTTCTTGTGTAAGTTTATTTAATTCATTTTTAAATTCCATTATTGGATTACATCCAAATTTATTTTTAAAACTTGATATTTGTACTCCATCTATTTTTCTCAATCCTAAGAGCATATATTCTTTTTTTTGTTCTTCCTCTTTTTGTACTTCATGCACAATATGTAACTGCTTACTTTGCATTTCTTGATTAATATATTTTTCTATATTTTCTGTATTTGAGTATCTTGTTTTCTTCATATATGAATGTGCTGCCGCTCCAAAACCTAAATATTCTTTTTGCTCCCAACAGTTTAGATTATGTTTAGATTCATATCCTGTTTTTGCAAAATTTGATATTTCGTAATGTTTATATCCTAAGCTTTCTAAGAATTTTTTTACTTCCCAATATTCTTCTCTTTCTAATTCTTCGTTTGGTAGTTTCAATTGCCCATCTGCAATTTTCTTTTCTATAGGTGTTCCTTCTTCTACTATTAATGAGTATACAGATATATGTTCTGGGTTTAATTTACTTATTTCTTCTAAAGATTTTTTTACATCATCTAAAGTTTGGTTTGGAAGTCCTATCATTAAGTCTACATTTATGTTTTTAAATCCCACTTCTCGTGCTAATTTATATGTACTTAAAAATTCCTCATATGTATGTATTCTTCCTATCATTTTTAATAGATTATTATTACAAGACTGTAAACCTATACTTATTCTATTTATTCCCGCTTCTACATAATCTCTAAGTTTTTCCTTAGTGGCTGTTCCTGGGTTAACTTCTATTGTAATTTCTACATTTCTACTAATATTATATTTTTGTTTTATAGTTTTTAAAATTTCGCTAATATACTTACTTTCTATGTATGATGGAGTTCCTCCTCCAATATATATTGTAGAAATTTCATATTCATTTACTGAACTGTTTTTTATTTCTTGTTTTAATGCCTTAATATATTTTTCTATTAAATCGTTTTTATCACAATATGATATAAAGTCACAATAACTACATTTTTGTTTACAAAATGGGATATGCACATATATTCCTAATTCTTTCATATTAAATTTCCTTTGCTATCTGATTTATTTTGTTTAGTCTATGGCTTACTCCTGATTTTCCTATTGGTTTGGTAAGCATTTTTCCAAGTTCTTCATATGAAGCGTCTGGATTTTTTATCCTTAATTCTGCTATTTCTTGTAAATTTTCTGGCAAGGTGTGAAATTTGTGTTTTTGTTTTAATAGTTTAATATTTTTTATTTGTTCAACTGATGCATCTATTGTTTTATTTAGGTTTGCTGTTTCGCAATTTACTATTCTGTTTATATTATTTCTTGTTTCTTTTATTACTCTGGTTTCTTCAAATCTTAGCATTGCACTATTTGCACCTATTAATGCTAAGAATTGAGATATACCTTCTCCATCTTTTATATATACAATAGTTCCGCTTCCTTTTTTAGTAATTCCAACATTTTCAATTCCGCATTTTTCTAATAAATTTTTCATTTCTTCTGCTTTTTTCTTTGTTTTATATAGTATTTCTAGGTGATATTCTTTATTTGGAGAATTTATAAATCCAGATTTTATAAAGGCTTCTCTAATGCAAAGTCTTGCCAATTGTTCGTCTTGTTTTAGAGAGCTATTACTATCCCACATTTTTAATTCTAACAATTCATTTTTTAAATCTGATGAAAAAGACATTTTGTTTATCTCCTTTTACATATTACTATTCTATTATTTCCGGCTAAATCTTTTTTCGAATATACTTCTTTATAACTATGGCTATTTTCAATAATTTCTACAACCTCTTGTCTTTGGTCATATCCTATTTCTAATGCTAAATATCCATCACATTCCAAATATTTATATGCATTATTTACAATATTTCTATAAAAATCTAAGCCATCTTGTCCACCATTTAAAGCTATATGTGGTTCATTTTGAACCTCTAAGCTTAGCTCATTTATTACTTCTGTTTTTATATATGGTGGATTTGAAACTATTATATCAAATTTATTGTCTATATTGTTAAATAAATCTGACCTAATAAATTGTATTTTTGTATCATTGTTTTTTGCATTTATTTTTGCTACTTCTAAGGCTTTAGAGCTAATGTCTGATGCAATGATATTTGCATTTTTGATATACTTTTTCAATGCAACAGCAATTGCTCCACTTCCAGTGCACAAGTCTAAGATTTTAGGTTTTTCTATTGTTTTAGAAATGTTTATAACTTCTTCTACTAAAATTTCTGTATCTGGTTGTGGAATAAGAACATTTTCATTTACCCAAAAGTCTAATCCCATAAATTCCTGCTTACCAGTTATATATTGAATAGGATAACCTTTTATAATTTTATCTAGATTATTTTTTATTTCTAAAATTTTGTTTTCTGTTAATTCTTCTTTATCATGAATTATCAAATATTCTTTAGATTTATTAATTATTGTGCAGATTAAAAGTTTTGATTTTAAATTGTAATCATCTATATTATTTTCTATTAACTTTTCAATACAATATTTTTGCATTTCTTGTATATTCAAAATAATCACCTTTAAAATTTTAGCATAAAATAAACATAAACTCAATGTTTAAATAAATTATTCATCTATTGTTGATATGCATAATGTTATTTCTTCTAACACATCTAATAATACTCTTACTGTGTCTAGAGCTGTGAACATTGCTATATTATTTTCTACTGCACATCTTCTTATTTTTGTTCCATCTTTTATGTTTGTTACCGCTTTCCCTTTGGGTTGTAATAGTTTCAATTTTTCCATAACCTTTTCAAAGCTATCTCTGTTCTCTGCTTTTATTTAAGCTTCTTATTATATTTAGCTTAATTCCACAATCTACTGCAACAATGTTGAATTTTGCATTTGCTGTTCTTGAATACCATTTCTTTTTACAGCTAACTTTACTTACTGCATCTTTTGGTATGTTATACTCTTTTAGTTTTTTCAAAGCCTCTTCCTTGGTTGTATTTATATCAGTAATTATTACTTTTCTGCTTCCCTTGTCTCTAATGCTTCTAGTTAGCTTTCTTGTGTCTAATCCATATATTCCGGGAATATTGTTTTCTTCTAAGTATTCTGATAAAGTTTTTGTGTATCTAAAGTTACTTGGTAAGTCATTATATTCTCTTACAATTAGTCCTCCTATTGTTGGTTGTTTTGTTTCATAGTCTTCATCTGTTATTCCATAATTTCCAATTAACGGGTATGTCATCACAACCATTTGGTATGTGTATGATGGGTCTGATACTATTTCTTGGTAACCTACCATTGATGTGTTAAAAACTATTTCACATATGCTCTCAATATTTGCTCCAAATCCATATCCATAGTATTCTTCTCCATCTTCTAGTACTATTTTCTTGTTAAATTCCTCCATATTTTTCTTCCTTTCATATAATTTTTACAAAAAAAAATAAGGGAATAAAAATCCCTTATTTAAAAAGTAAAAATGAAATAACTATCAAAAAAGCTATTTTAAAATATATATAGTTAACTTTTGTTACATAGTTTTTCATTTTTATACCTCTTTTTTATTTTTACTATTATAACAGAACCAATATTCAAAATGCAACAATTTTTTTATTTTTTCCTTATTAATATTATTGGTGTTTGTTCTCTTCCTTGTCCTGCTGGGTTATCTTTTATTATTCCTAATAATTCCTCTTTTCTATCTGCTATATCATCTGATGTTCCTAATAATTCTTGTCCTAGGTCATTTGCATCTACTATCATACATGAAATTCCTAATTTTTCTTTTATTTCGTTACATACTTTATCTGGATCTGCTGGATTTTCTATTCCTATATCTCTATATTCAGACCAAACATGGTCATAGAAGCCATCTAATCCACTTACATCTTGTCCTACTATTTTATAAAATACTCCTTTTTTACCAAATAGTTTAGTAACAGCACTTGCAAAACTTGCCCATAATACTCTTAATAAACCAACTTTATTTATTGCATATTGCATTTTTATTGTTTCTCCAACTCCAACGCCTGTATCTGGATGTGATGCAAATTTTGATAAAAATTTTGCCCAAAATCCTATTTTGATATCTTCTCTTTTTACTACTCTATTTTGGCATAAAGAGATTATTTTTTCACTGCTAGAAACTATATCTCCTTCTTCATATATTGGTAAAACATATTCTCTAAATAGTTCTATATAATCTTCTCCTTGTTTTACAAATCTTGTTTTTATTGCATGTCTTAAATATGTAGTTCCATTTACTTCTATTTCTATATTTTTTCCTTCATTTGCATGAAATTCCATAAATCATTCCTCCGTTTTTCTTTTTTTACTTTACCAATATATACTATTTTTTCCCAATTGTCTATATTTTATGAAAAAAAATGGGTTACCATTCAGTCATTGTTCAGCTTAAAGCATAAATATATAATATTTTAAATGAGAAGCGACCTTACTCATTTAAATTCTAAATTATACTAGCGTTCAGACGCATTCACTTAGAATCCACATATTAGTTAGTCTGCTTAGAGCTTCGCAAATTGAAAATATTATATATTTATGCTTTTAAGCTGAACAGTAACACTCTAACAATCAAATAAGCTCAATTGATTACTTTTGCTCATTCCTTTTAGGCAGTCAAATTTTGTTAACATTTCTATTACAGATTTCCCTATTTTTGATTTTAACTGGAATTCATCTATTGAGATAAATTTTCCATTTTCTTCTTCTACTGCTTTTTGTATACTTTCTGCTGCAACTCCTCCAAGTCCTGCTATACTTGAAAATGGTGGTCTTATTTTGCCATCTTCTATTTTGAATTTTTTTGCATCAGATTTATATAAATCAATTGGTAAAAATTCATATCCTCTTTCATACATTTCATTTACTAATTCTAAAACTGTATACATTCCCTTTTCTTTTACAGACATATTATTTCCAAGCATATCTAATTCTTTCATTTTGTCTTTTACTCTTTGTTTTCCCCCTAGCATTATTTCTCCATCAAAATCTTCTGCACCTCTTATAGAAAAATATGCTGCATAATATGCAAGTGGCATATGTACTTTAAACCATGCTATTCTAAATGCCATTGTTACATACGCTACTGCGTGTGCTTTTGGGAACATATATTTTATCTTTTTACAAGATTCCATATACCATTCTGGAACATTATGTGCTCTCATTATTTCCTCATAACTTGCCCATTTTTCTGGATCTTTTGTTGCTTTGCCTTTACGTACAACCTCCATTATTTTAAAAGCATCTCCTGGTTCCAAACCTTTTTTCATTAGGTAAGTCATAATATCATCTCTAGTACATATTGCTTCCATAAGTGTTACAGTTCCAGAATTTATTAAGTCTTGACAGTTATTTAACCATACATCTGTACCATGTGACAAACCAGATATTCTAATTAATTCCTCAAATGTTGTCGGTTTTGTATCTAAAAGCATTCCTCTTGCAAATTTTGTTCCATATTCAGGTATTCCATAATTTCCTACTGGTGAGTTTATTTGTTCTTGTGTTACTCCTAATGCCTTTGTTGATGTAAATAAACTCATTGTTTCTTTATCATCTAGTGGTATTGTTTTAGGGTCGATGCCTGTTAAATCTTGTAGCATTCTTATTACTGTAGGATCATCGTGTCCTAGCATATCTAGTTTTAATAAGTTTTTATCTATTGAGTGGTAATCAAAGTGTGTTGTTATAATATCTGAATTTGGGTCATCTGCTGGGTGTTGTACTGGGCAAAATTCATATATTTCTCTTCCATGTGGTACAACTATAATACCTCCTGGATGCTGTCCTGTTGTTCTTTTTACACCAACACATCCTTGTACAAGTCTTGAAATTTCAGCATTTGTTACTGGTATGTTTCTTTCTTCAAAATAATTTTTTACATAACCGAAAGCTGTTTTATCTGCTATTGTTCCAACTGTTCCTGCCTTAAAAGTTTTTCCCTTTCCAAATATTACTTCTGCATATCTATGTATTTTTCCTTGATATTCTCCAGAAAAGTTTAAGTCTATATCTGGTTCTTTATCTCCATTAAAGCCTAAGAATGTTTCAAAAGGTATATCCATTCCGTCTTTACACAATTTAGCTCCGCATTTTGGGCAATCTTTATCTGGTAAGTCTACACCATTTGGTATTCCATAATCTGTAAAATCTGAATATTTACATTTTGGGCATCTATAATGTGGTGGAAGTGAATTTACCTCTGTTATACTAAGCATATTTGCTACAAATGATGAACCAACTGAACCTCTTGATCCAACTAAGTAACCATCTTCATTAGATTTTTTAACAAGTCTTTGTGCAATTATATATAATGTTGAGAATCCATTTTTTATAATTGAGTCTAATTCTCTTTTTAGTCTTGCTTGTACAATTTCTGGCAATGGGTCTCCATATAATTCTTTTGCTCTATTTGTACAGGTTTCCTCTATTTCTTGTTCTGCCCCTTCAATTACTGGTGGGCATTTTTCCTTTGAAATTGGGCAAACTACTTCACACATATCTGATATTTTATTTGTGTTTGTTACAACTACTTCATATGCTCTTTCATTTCCTAAGTATAGGAATTCATTTAGCATTTCCTCTGTTGTTCTTAAATATAATGGTGCTTGATGATCTGCATCTGAAAATCCCTGTCCTGCCATTAATATTCTTCTATAAATTTCGTCCTGTGGGTCCATAAAATGCACATCACAAGTTGCAACTGTTAGTTTTCCAAGTTCATCTCCTAAGTCTACTATTTTTTTATTTATATCTTCTAAGTCTTTCATACTAGATACTGTTCCATCTCTTAGCATAAAAGCGTTGTTTCCTAGTGGTTGGATTTCTAAATAATCATAATAAGAAGCAATTCTTCTTATTTCTTCTTCTGGTTTTTTATTTACAATTGCCCTATAAAGTTCTCCTTGTTCACAGGCACTTCCTAAAATTAAACCTTCTCTATATTTTTCAAAAACACTTTTTAAAAGTCTTGGTCTTTTATGGAAGTAGTTTAAATGTGTTACAGAAATAAGCTCATATAAATTCCTTAAACCTTTTTGATTTTTCGCTAGAATTATTGCGTGATATGGTCTTATTTTTTTGTATCCTTCTTCTACTCCTTCTGGGATTTCTTCATCCGGTATTAAATACGCCTCTACACCATATATTATTTTTATATCTAATTTATTATCTTCAACTGCATGGTTTGCTTCTGGGAAAGCCTGTACTACACCGTGGTCTGTAATCGCAATTGATTTCATTCCCCATTTTGCTGCACGTTTAATTAAATCTGTTGCAGATGATACTGCATCCATTTGGCTCATTTGAGTATGTAAGTGTAATTCTACTCTCTTTTCTTTTGCATTATCCATTCTAGTTGTTTCTGGAATAGGAGGTACTTCTACTACTACATTAGCAATAACTCCTATTTCTTTTGCAAAGTTATCATATTGTGCATTTCCTTGAATTTTAAGCCTTCCAGAATTTTTAATTCTTTTTAATATTCCTTCTAAATCTTGTTTTTTAGGGTCTATAAAAGATTTACAAGTAATTGTACTTGTCCCATCATACAAGTTAAACATTGCCAAAGTTTTTCCGTTTTTTAATTCTCTTGAATCTGTAGAAATTACTTTTCCTTCTAATGCAACTTTTCCATAATCTGCTGTTAAATCTTTAATTTTTACAACTTGTTCTTTAATATTTGCACTTCTGCCTATTATTACTGGGTCGTCTATATCTAATTTATTTACAGGTTCAGCACTTTCCGCTTCAGCATGCAAGAATTCCATATTTGTTTTATTATTTTCCATTATTGTTTGGCAAGCATCTTTTCCAAGTTGTTCTAAATATTGTTTTTGTTTTTCCTCGTAATCTTCTTCAACTTCTTCTTTATATTTTACCTTTATTTTTTGATTATAAAGTTTTTTAATTAAATCCTCCAAAACTTTATCTATATTATATGAATGTAAAAATGCAGAATTAGTTGTTTTTAGGACCACATGCACAGTATTTCCGTCTAATTCTACTCTGCTTCCTTGAAGAATAGTTTTTATAAGTGGAAAATTTTTAGATAAATATTTCTTAATATTTTCCCAATCTTGTTCAATAGTATTTTCTACATCTATTGTATAATTAAATTCAATATCAATATTATTAATTTTAAACTGATTTTTTAAGTATTCTTCAAAATAGTAAATTTCTCCAACATTTATTTTTTTATCTGTTTTTAAATCTATTTCTAATTTATTGGTTTTTTTATACAAATTTACATTTTCTATACTAGCATCTAAAATATTGCTTCCTTTAGTGTAATCATTAAATACATCTCTTACTGCGTTTGGCATTTTAAAAGTCATTCCTTCCTTTTGTAAAACATTTTTATCATTTTTTACTAAAATATCCTTAACACATCATTGTACGTAACTAGAACTGCCAATCCCATTATTAAGAAAAATCCTGTCATTTGTATTGCTACATTTACCTTTTCTTTTATTGGTTTTCTAATAATTCCTTCTATTAGCACCAGCAAAATTTTTCCACCATCTAAAGGAGGTACTGGTAATAGGTTAGTCACTCCTAAAGATAAAGATATAAGTGCTAAAATATATATAAATTGTGTTGTGTTTTCAGTTTTTACAACTACTTCTGATATTCCCACTGGTCCGGTTAGTTGGTCTACACCAACATTTCCTGTAAATAGTTGCTTTACATTATCTATAATTGAAGCAGAAAATTCCACTGTATCCCAAAATCCATAATATAAATTTCCAGTAAAGCTTTTTGGAGCCACTTTAAAAATTATTCCTAAATAATATTTTCTTGTGGCATTTTTCTCTAATGTTGGTGTTAATATTATTTGTATTTGTTCATTATTTCTTTCCACAAGTAAATTTATTTCCTCGCCATTATTTTTTTCTAATATTTTATCTATTTGACTTTTTCTTTTTATTTCCTTGCCATTTACTTGGATTATTTTATCTCCTTCTTGCATTCCTGCCGTTTCAGCTGCATAGTTTTCCACAGTTTGATCAACTGTTGTTGATACAAAGTTTCCTACAGAGGTTATTAATATAAAATAAACTACTAATCCAAATATAATGTTTACCATTCCACCTGCTAATAGTATTACAATCTTTTTGAGTGGGCTTGCTTTACTATATGACCCTTCTTCATCTACTGCTTGTTCTTCTCCTAATAAATCAACAAAGCCTCCTAGTGGTATAAGTCTTAATACATATTTGGTGTTTTTACCTTGTTTTTTCCAGATTATAGGGCCAAATCCTATTGCAAATTCTTTTACTTTTATTTTGCATAACTTTGCAACTAGGAAGTGCCCTCCTTCATGTATGAATATTAAAAATCCTAATAAAAATGCTATTTTTATTATATTTAGCAATATATTAAACATTTTTCCTCCATAATTCGCCCAATCTCGTTAGGGGTTATAATAATATTAATAAAAAATATGCGAAAGGGGCAACGAATATGATGCTGTCTATTCTATCTAGCATTCCTCCGTGTCCTGGTATTAAGTTTCCATAGTCTTTTATTTCCATTTCTCTTTTTATGCTAGATGCAGCTAAGTCTCCCAATTGACTTAATATACTTAAAGCCAATGTTGTTATTGCCACAAATGTATAAGAAAGGTTTAAGTTCACATATTTTTGTACTATTGCTGTGTATATTAATGCTAAAACTATTGCTCCAATTGTTCCTCCAATGCTTCCTTCTACTGATTTTTTAGGGCTTATTTTTGTTAGTTTATGTTTTCCAAATCTCATACCTACTGCATATGCAAAAGTATCTGTTCCCCATGCTGCAATTAGAATATACCATATTAAAAATTTTCCATTTGGTGTGCTGTATAGTAATGGTAAAAATACCAAAAATCCTATTACATAACATATTCCAAAAAATGTTGCAAATATATCCTTTGGTTCTACTTTCATTGATGTTGCTATAACATTTATAAATAACAATACTATACTTGTTGGTATGAACATTATTAAAATTTTAGTCCAAATTTCTACTGGAATTACGTGTATAAATGCTATAAGTATTGCTGCAATATATCCGGAGCCATTTTACTGGTTTATATTGTTTCTCTATTGCGCTAAAATATTCATGTATTGATATTAATGCTACAATTGCAAAAACGGCATCTATTATATATTTATTTCCAAATATTAAAATTAGTGCTACTATTGGTAGTCCAATGACACCAGTTAATATTCTTTTTAGTTTCATATTCGACTCCTTTTTTCTTTCATTTATTTTTTCTCATCAGGTCTTCCGCCAAATCTTCTGTTTCTTCTTTGATATGCTTTTATTGCTTCTACTAAGTCGTCTTCAGAGAATTCTGGCCAGTGTTTGTCTGGGAAATAGAATTCTGTATATGTAAGTTGCCATGGTAAGAAATTGCTTGTTCTAAGTTCTCTACTTGTTCTTATCATTAAATCTGGAGCTGGTTGACCTGCTGTGTATATGTTTTCAGAAATTGTATCTTCATTTATATCGTCCAAAGATAATTCCCCATTTTTTACTTTTTCTGCTATAACTTTAGTGGCATGTACTAGTTCTGCTCTTCCTCCATAATTGAAGGCAATATTTAATATAAGTCCTGTATTATTTTTTGTTTTTTCAACTAGTTTATCTATTCTAGTTTGTATATCTGCTGGTATATTTTCCTTTTCTCCAATTACTCGAATTTTTATATTTTCTGTGTCCATTCTTCTTAGCATTGCATCTAAATTTGCTTTTAATATAAACATTAATGCAGCTACTTCTGCCTTACTTCTTTTCCAATTTTCCGTTGAAAAAGCATATACTGTTAAATATTTTATTCCAATTCTATTACAAAATCTTGCTATATTTTCAAGGTTTTTTGCTCCTGCCTTATGTCCTTCTTTTGTAGATAAACCATTGTTTTTTGCCCATCTTCTGTTTCCATCCATAATAATTGCAATATGTTCAGGCAAATTTTGCATATTTATTTCTTCCATTAATACTCCCCCATCTTTTTATATGGAGCACGCTGTGCTCCGCTACAATTTTTCATAGACTATTTAACTCTATCTTTTTATTTATGTATTATTGTATCATAGAATATAAAAAAAATGAAAGGTTTTTGAAAATAAATTCAAAAAACTTTCATTTTTTGACCATGACTTTTCACAAAAGATTTATCTGTTCAAAAAATATTTTATGTGTATAATATTTCTCCAACTTCTATTTTATTTCCTCTTAAGAAGTCTTGCACATTCATTTTTTTTGCGTTTTCTGCTTGCACTTCTAGTAGCAAAATTACCCCATCTTTTGCTTTTACATATATACCTTCTTTTTTGTCTATATATATAATTGTTCCTGAAGTTATGTTTTCATATTTTTGTTTATATTCTTTAAATTCTTCGTATTTATCCATAAACTTCTCATTTGATAATGTTTCTACTTTCCATATTTTTAGTTTTTTGCCATTTAAAATTGAATATGCTCCCATTATTGGGTTTAAGCCTCTTACTAGATTTTTTATTTCTAAAGCAGTTTTTTCTTCCCAATCAATTTTTGCCATTTCTTTATTTAGCATTGGTGCTACTGTAAAATCTGTTCCTTGTTTTTGTCTTGGTGCTGTACCTTTTTCAACTTTTTCCAGAGTTTCTACTAAAAGTTTTCCTCCAACTTCTGCTAGTCTTTCCCAAAGTTCTCCTGTTGTTTCGTTTTCTCCTATTTCTACTACTTCTTTTAGTATCATATCTCCTGTATCCATTCCTTCATCCATATACATTGTTGTTATTCCTGTTGTCTTGTCTCCATTTAATACTGCCCATTGTATTGGTGCTGCTCCTCTATATTTTGGGAGAAGTGAACCATGTACATTTATACAGCCTAGTTCTGGAGTCTCTAATATTTCTTTTGGAAGTATTTTGCCATACGCTACTACACAAATTACTTCTGGGTTTAATTTTTTTATTGTTTCTATTATTTCTGGATTGTTCCTTACTTTTTCTGGCTGATATACTGGTATGTTTTTTGAAATAGCATATTCTTTTACTGGTGATGCTATCATTTTCATGCCTCTTCCTTTTGGTCTATCTGGGTTTGTTACTACTGCTATTATGTTATGACCAGCTTCATATATTTTCTCAAGTGCTTTTTCAGCAAAGTCTGGTGTGCCCATAAATAAAATGTTCATGTCATTTCCTTCCTTTCATATAGATTATTGTTTTTCCTCTGGATTTACTATTTCTAATGTCCCTGGTATCATTTTGTCTATAAAAACTTCTCCATTTAAATGATCTACTTCATGGCATATTGCTTGTGCAAGCAATTCTTTTGCTTTTATTTCTATTTTCTTTCCATTTTCGTCTAATGCTCTTACAACGACTTCTTCTGGTCTTTTTACCTTTGCAAACTTATTTGGAAAGCTTAGGCATCCTTCTTCTACTTCTCTTAAGCCTTTTGTTTTTACTATTTCTGGATTTATTAATACATATACTGGTGACCCCTCTTCATATGTATCTATTACTAGTATTTGCTTTAAAATTCCTACTTGTACTGCTGCAAGCCCTACTCCATCATATTTATGCATTGTTTCTATCATGTCTTTTACTAATTCTCTTACTTTATCGTCTATTTTTTCTACCGGTCTTGATTTTTTTCTTAATATTTCGTCTCCTTCTAGTCTTATCATTCTTAGTGCCATACTTTTTGCCCCCTTAAATTAACTCATATTATTTGGATTCGTGCTAATTGAAATTTTAGTCTTTTTAAATTTACATTTGTAAAATTCTTCTAATGATTTATTTATAATGTCTATTACATTATTGTTTAATTTACATTTTGAAATTATTCTCCATCTGTATCTATTTTTTATTTTATCTATTGGCGCTGGTACTGGTTTAAATATATTTATCGCCCCATTATTGTTTTTTTCTAATATTTTGTATAACTTTTCAGATGCTTTTCCGTACCTCTTCTTTATCAGATGAATTTATTGCAAACATTATTATATCGCAAAATGGCGGATATTTCAACTGCTTTCTAAGTAATATCTCTGTTTCATAGAATTCATCATAATTTTGCTTTTTACTACACTCTATACAAAAGTTCTCTGGAGAGTATGTTTGTATTATTACTTTCCCTGGTAAATTTCCTCTTCCTGCTCTTCCGTGCAACTTGTACTAGTAAATCAAAAGTTCTCTCATTTGCCCTATAATCCCCATTGTTTAAACTTCCGTCCGCAGTAATTACCCCAACTAGTGTTACATTTGGGAAATGGTGACCTTTTGTTACCATTTGTGTTCCAACTAATATATCTATATTCTCATTTTTAAATTTATTTAGTATTCCTTCATGAGAATTCTTCTTACTTACTGTGTCTATATCCATTCTAATTGTTGTTGCCTCTGGGAATTCTTTGTTTATAACCTCTTCTAATTTTTGTGTGCCTGTACCAAAATATTTTACCTTTTTGCTTCCACACTTTGGGCAAACCTTTATATTATCAATTTCATAGCCACAATAATGACATTTTAATTTATTTTCTTTATTATGGTAAGTTAGACTTATATTACATCTTTTACATTTTACTGTATATCCACAATCTCTACACATTACAAATGTTGAAAATCCTCTTCTATTTAAGAATAATATTGTTTGTCTTTTTTCTTTTAGGTTTTGCTCTATTGCATCATGTAGGCTTGTACTTAAAATTGACCTATTTCCATTTGCAAGTTCTTGCCTTAAGTCTACTACTTCTATTTCTGGAAGGCTTGAAGTATTTGCTCTTTTTGTTAAAGTTATTAATTCTATTTTTTTAGCCTTGGCTTTGTAAAATGTGTTTATATCTGGTGTAGCGCTTCCTAAAACTACTGGTATATCTTTTTGTTTTGCCATATATCTTGCAATGTCTTTTGCATTAAATTTAGGTGGCATGTCTGATTGGTAAGATGTATCATGTTCCTCATCTATTATAATTATTCCTAAATTTTCTATTGGTGCAAAAATCGCAGACCTTGCCCCAATTACTATTTTTGCTTTTCCGTGATTTTATTTTCTGCCACTCATCATATCTTTCTCCTACTGACAATTTACTATGTAAAACTGCAATTACATCTCCAAATCTTGATAAAAATCTATCTACCATTTGTGGTGTTAAAGATATTTCTGGGACTAATACAATTGCTGTTTTTTTCTTATTTAGCATATGTTCTATTAGTTGTAAATATATTTCTGTTTTTCCGTGAGCCTGTTACACCATATATTAAAAATTCATTGAATTTGCTCTCTTTTATCCTATCAAAAGCTTCTTGTTGTTCTTCTGTCAACTTAAGTTTTTTATCTCTTTTTATGTTTCTATCCTTAAATGGATTTCTTTCTACCTTTTGCTCTACTATTTCTATGTAGCCATTTTTCTCTAAAGTTTTTATTATTGCATGGCTTGTATCTGTAATCATCTCCAGGTCTGTAATATATATGCCTTCATTTTCTTCTAAAAATTTTAAAATTCTTATTTGCTTTTCACTTTTTAGTTTTTCTGTTTCTATTAAGAATTCTATTTCATCAATATCTTTTTTTAAATAAACAAAATTTGCTGTTTTATCTTTTACTCTTCCTTCAAAATTTTTACTTCCTGCTCCTGGTGGTAACATTAATTTTATACAGTCTGATATATTGCAAAAGTATCTTCTTGCCATAAGCTTTGCTAAATTTATATTTTCTTCATTTAACAAATTGTCTTCTACTCGTATTATTTCTTTGTTGGCAAATTCAGATGTTTCTTTTATATTTATTACAAATCCCTCTTCTTGTTTTTGTCTTCCAAATGGCACAAAAACTCTGCTCCCAATTCTTATTTCTGAAATCAAATTTTCTGGGATTATATAATCAAAACTTCTATTCAATTCTTTTGCTATGCTATTTATTATAACTTCTGCTACCATTTTTTCTCCTTAATGCAAAATATTATATCATTTTTTATTTAATAAAGGAATGCAGATAACAAAAAAAATATCATTTTACTTATCTTCAATAAAATGATATTTTTTTAAATTTATTTTTCTTCTCCTCCGTCATTTTCTCCAATGTCTTTTGGCTTGTCTTTATAAAATCCTTCTAAAATTTTATATGCTTCCATTGCTTTTTCTTTTTCTATTAGTCTTGAAAATATATCTTTATACCCTTCTAAGGCTGAAGTATATTGTTTTCTTTCTTGCCCCTCTAGCCACGATCCTTTACATGGCAACCCTAGGGCTTGTTTTGCCAATGCTCTATCTTTGCTTTTTAAAGATGTAATTGCTAATACTGCTGCAAATAGTGTGTAATCTGCATATGTTTTACAAAATTTCATTTTATCAAATTTCTCCCCTTTTTGGAAGAATTCCCATACCTCTGGAGATACTTTTGTTTGATCTATTTCTGGATTTTCTTTTTTATATCCTTTAGCATCTGTTACTGCTTCTCTTTCTAAATAGCTTACCGCGCCAATACAACCATTTTCTATATCATCCACTCTACCAATTGAATCAACCATATTTATTGCTTGTTTTGGCATTTCAGATTTATATGGCATAAAACTCATTCTTGCATGATATGAAACTACTAGTCTAATAGTTTCTAATTCTTTTGATGGTTCTAATTTTCCTTGATATACTGCTCTTGCTATAAAATCTTCTCCAAGGTAGTGATGCAACACTTTTCCATCATTAAATGAACCTAATAGTTCCATTTGTGGAAATCTTCCTATATCATGATATTTTGCTGCAATTTTTGCTAATCTATCATTAGGGCATAATTTTTCAGTTAAAACAGTTACTCTTGCAATATGTTCTAATTTATCTTGTACAGTTGGATTATCTTTGTATTTTTTGTGCATTTCTTGTAAATAAGTATCAATAAATTCCTCTAGTTTATCTATGTTTTCCATATTTACCTCCAAATATTTACATCTTTTTTATTATAGCATTTTTGTCATTTTATGTCAACATAGCAATTATCTAACAAATTTTAAACGCCTTGGAGAACGGAATTTTAAAAAAAATATATGAAACCTTTTTCATGCAATTTGTAAATTATAACATAAATTCACTACTTCCACGTATATTATTTGTAGGTGGTTTTTTTTGAAAAATTTTTTTATTGGTATTTTAATTGGTGCTGGTGCAATTCTTCCTGGGGTTAGTAGTCGGAGTTTTTTGTGTTACTTTTGGCCTATATGAAAAGCTTATTGACGCTTGTTTGCATTTTTTCAAAAACATAAAAAAAAATGCCACCTTTCTTTTTCCTATCATTTTAGGAACTTTGGTGGGGATTTTTTTATTTAGTAACTTTTTACAAGTTGCATATGATAATTTTTATGTAATTACTTCTTATGCTTTTATTGGGTTAATTTTAGGAAGCCTTCCTATGGTTTTTAAACAATCGGAAGTTTCAAAAGTTAATTTCTATCATATTATGTGTTTAATTTTAAGTTTTGTTTTTAGTATTTATTTAATTGTTTTGGAAAACAATGCTGTTTCTTCACTTTCTACTTTTTCTAACCTGTACTTAATTTTAGCAGGTTTTGTTATGTCTGCTGGGCTCGTTATTCCTGGTGTTAGTAAAACTGTAATTTTAATGATGCTTGGTGTTTATTCAAGCTACCTTGCTGCTATTTCAAGTTTAAATTTCACTGTGCTTATACCACTTGGTATTGGGCTCATTCTAGGCAGTATTATTTTTATGCTTATTATTAATTTTCTTTTTTCTCATTTTAAATCCTATACTTATTTTTTAATTTTAGGATTTGTATTAGGGTCTATTTTAGTCATTTTCCCTGGATTTGAATTTTCATTTGAATATATTCTAGGATTTTTTCTTTCAGGGCTTTGCTTTTTCCTAACATATAGGTTAGGGAAATTAGGAATCCTTGCAAACCCCAAATCATCCACTCCTCTTTCATAAATGTTTTTAGATAGTTGCTTTTCTGATTCTCTTAGTTTTTCTCTTACTTCTAATCTGTTAATTAATTTTATTCTATCTTCTATAATTTCTTGTTTTCTAGTTTGTAAAGCAAAATATGTTTGTGCAAATGCTATCTCTTCTTTCTTAGGATCTCCATTTTGGGCAATTAAGTAACATGCGTATCTTGTAAGCATATAATCCTGTATTGTCCTTTTAGCTCCTTTAGCTAACTTTATCATTTTCGTAACCTCACGGAAATGATCTTCTACTGTTATACCAGTGTTTGCACAAGATTTCATTGCTTTTTTTATTGTTTCAATGAAATTCTCCCATCTTTTATATCCCAACTGTATTTGCAAATCTCTTGCATACCAAAATTCTATATTTTCTTTTTCTTCTTTGTTAATAATAGAATCAAATTTTTCTTTTAATTCTATTAACTTTGTTTTTTCAATGTTCACAACCACCACTCCTATACAAAGTATTTATAATAGCATATTTTTTCTGACATATGTATTATATTCTATTATTGTGGTTATATTTTAAAACATTTGTTCAGTTTTGTCAAGTATAAATTATTCTTTTATTAAATATGGGAAAATAGAAAAAAACAATTTTTTCTATTTTCCCACATAGGTTTTACATATTTTTCAAATTTTCTATTCTTTCGTCTATTGCTTTTATCATTTCATTAAATTTTGCCTGTTTTTGTTTTTCTTCTTCTACTTTTGCTGCTGGTGCTTTTGCCACAAATCCTGGATTTCCTAACATTTTGTCAGTAATTTCTTTTTGAGCTAGTATTTTTTCTTTTTCCTTTTCTAGTCTTAAAGTTTCTTCCTCTATGTTTACTAAGTCTGTAAATGGTATGAATATTTCCATTTCTGAGGTTACTACATTTACTGCATTTTGTGGTATGTTTTCTTTGTTTTCTTGAACAATTATTTCTTCACCAAATCCTAATTTCTTTATAAAATCCTCTGAAGCTTTTATAACTTCTTCATATTTTTTAGTTATGAATATTAGTTTTGATTTTTTTGATGGATGTACATTCATTTTTGTTCTAACGTTTCTAATACCTGTAATTGCTTCTTTTATTTGTTCCATTTTTTCTTCTTCAGCTTTAAAACTAAACTTTTCATTAAATGTTGGATATTCAGAAATCATTATACTTTCATCATCATTATATAGCTTACTATAAATTTTTTCTGTTACAAATGGCATAAATGGATGTAATAATTTTAAAGAGTCACACAATACTTTGTTTAATACATATTGTGCTGCTTTTCTGTTTTGTGTTGAAGCTTCCTCTTTGTTATATAGCCTTGTTTTTACTATTTCTATATACCAATCACAAAATTCATTCCATATAAATCCTTGTATTTTATCTAGTGCAACTCCTAAGTCATAATTGTCTATGTTTTGGGCTACTTCTTTTGCCAATGTATTTAATTTTGATAATATCCATAAATCTTCTACTTGTGCATTTTCTGGAATTTCATTTTCACCTATCATTATTTGATTTTGGTCATAATCTTCTAAATTCATTAATACAAATTTTGCTGCATTCCAAATTTTGTTTGCAAAGTTTCCTGCTGCTTCTAGTTTTTCTGGCATAAATCTCATATCATTTCCAGCTGTTGTTCCAGATATTAAAGAAAATCTTAGAGCATCTGCTCCATATTTATCTATAATTTCTAGTGGGTCAATTCCATTTCCTAAACTTTTAGACATTTTTCTTCCTTGGCTGTCTCTTATTATTCCATGTATAAATACATCTTTAAATGGTACTTTTCCTGTTTGCTCTAAGCTAGAGAACATCATTCTTACAACCCAGAAGAATATTATGTCATATCCCGTAACTAGTGTATTAGTTGGGAAAAATGTTTTATAATCCTCTGTTTCATTTGGCCAACCCAATGTTGAAAATGGCCATAATGCTGAACTAAACCAAGTATCTAATGTATCTGGATCTTGAGTTAATTTGTCATGTCCACATTTTGAACATTTTTCTGGTTTTGTTACATCTACTGTTATTTCTCCACATTTATCACAATAATATGCTGGTATTTGATGTCCCCACCAAATTTGTCTTGATATACACCAGTCTTGTATATTTTCTAACCAGTTAAAATATGTTTTTTCAAATTTTTCTGGAATAAATCTTGTGTCTCCATTTTTTACCGCTTCTATTGCTGGCTTTGCAAGTTCTTTCATTGCAACAAACCATTGGTCTGATATTTTTGGTTCAACTGTTGTTTTGCATCTATCATGTTTTGCAACATTGTGTGTGTAATCTTCTACTTTTACTAATGCACCCTGTTTTTCTAATTCTTCTACTATTTTCTTTCTTGCTTCATATAAATCCATTCCTGCATAGTCTGGATGTAGATTTCCCATTTTAAAGTTTTTATCAAATACTTCAATTATTTCTAGGTTATGTTTTAATCCTGCTTGATAGTCGTTCATATCATGAGCTGGTGTTATTTTTACACATCCTGTTCCAAATTCTGTTTCTACGAATTCATCTGCTATAATTGGAATTTCTTTGTTCATTATTGGCAAAATACAAGTTTTTCCAACTAAATCTTTATATCTCTCATCATCTGGGTGTACTGCAACTGCTGTATCTCCAAGCATTGTTTCTGGTCTTGTTGTTGCAACTG
>USOV01000020.1 GCA_900556455.1 uncultured Clostridium sp.
TGTGTGGATTTGAAGTTGTAAATAATTATGACTGGATAAAAGATATAAATGTATTAGACTTCTTGAGAGACTATGGAAAATATTTTAATATTAACTACATGTTAGATAAAGATATAATAAGAAGAAGATTAGATACAGGAATTACATATACAGAATTTTCATATATGATATTACAAGCATTAGATTTTAAATATTTACATGAGCATAAAAATGTGGATTTAGAATGTGCAGGTTCTGACCAATGGGGAAATATTACAGCAGGAATAGACTTAATAAGAAAATCTACAGGAGATGAGGTATATGGCTTCACAATGCCACTTGTAACAGATTCTCAAGGAAATAAATTTGGAAAAAGTGAAGGAAATGCCTTATGGTTAGATAAAGATAAAACATCAAGTTATGAATTATATCAATTCTTCCTAAATGTAGAAGATTCAATGGTAATAGATTACTTAAAAATATATACATTTTTATCAAAAGAAGAAATAGAAGAATTAGAAGTAAAAAATAATGAACATCCTGAATTGAGAGAAGCACATAAAGCACTAGCAAGAGAAATAATAACATTTTTACATGGAAAAGAAGAATATGAAAAAGCAGTAAGTTTAGCAGAACACTTATTTAATAATAAATTCCAAGACTTGTCTAAAAAAGATATAGAAGACCTATTTAAAAATCAAGAAAAAACAGAAGTAGAAGTAGGAACAGAAATTACAGATTTTGTAGTAAACATGGGAATTGCAAAAAGTAAAAGAGAAGCAAGAGAATTTATAGCAACAGGAGCAATATCAATAAATGGAGAAAAAATAACAGATTTAGATACAATAATAGATAGTAGTAAATTTATAGAAAACAAATACATAGTGGCAAGAAGAGGAAAGAAAAAATACTACTTAGGTGAAATAAAATAAAAATAATAGATGTGCTTAAAAATGAAACTTTAAGCACATTTTATTTTTAAAGCGAAACAGTTTACCCTGCCTTGACAACTAACATAAATCTTAGTATAATATTTAATGTTAAATATTAAAGAAGGGAAGAGTGAAAAATAAACAAATGATTTCACGACTGATAGTTTTAGTCATACTAATTGCAGTAAATGCTTTTTTTGCTGCAGCAGAGATAGCATTCATATCTTTAAATGATGCAAAAATCGAAAAACAAAGTAAAGAAGGAAATAAAAAAGCAAAACAAATAAGAAAAACGCTTAAAGAACCAACAAGGTTTTTATCAACAATACAAATAGGCATAACGCTTGCAGGATTTCTATCTAGTGCATTTGCAGCAGATGCTTTTGCAAGTGAACTTGCACCTATATTAGATAATTTGTTACCATTAGGTTTAACTACATGGACAAACATATCTATTGTAATAATCACATTAATACTTTCATATTTCTCACTTGTATTTGGAGAGTTAGTTCCAAAAAGAGTAGCAATGAAAAACCCAGAGAAAATAGCTTTTGGAACAATAGGAGTTGTTAAATTTATTTATACATTTACAGCACCTTTTGTAAAACTATTAACATGGTCAACAAATGTAGTTTCTAAAATGTTTGGAGTTACAGGTGCAGAAGAAGAAGTTGTAACAGAAGAAGAAATTAGAATGATGGTTGATGTTGGAGAAGAAAAAGGTTCTATAGAAGAAAATGAGAAAGAACTAATAAATAATGTATTTGAATTTAATGATAAAGTTGTTTCAGAAGTAATGATTCATAGAAAAGAAATATATGCAATAGATGTAAACTCAGATATAGAAGATATTTTATCAGACTTGAAGGAATATAAATATAGTAGAATACCTGTATATGAAGATAATATTGATAATATTGTAGGTATGCTTTATATAAAAGATTTACTAGCATATGTATATTTGAAAAAAGAAGTAAAGATTAAAAAATTAATGAGAGAAGCATACTTCGTGCCAGAAAATAAACCTATAAATGACTTGTTTAGAGACCTTCAAAAAAACAAACACCAAATAGCAATTGTACTTGATGAATATGGAGGAACAGCTGGACTAATTACAATGGAGGACATAATTGAAGAATTAGTTGGAAATATATTTGACGAATATGATGATATAGAACCAGAATATGAGCAAATAGATGAAAACACATTTAGAATAAGCGGAAGCGTTTCAATATTTGATTTAAGAAAAATATTAGAAATAGAAGATATACCAGAAGGAGATTATGATACATTATCAGGGTATTTAATTGAATTATTAGGACGTATTCCAGAAGATGATGAAATGCCAGAAATAGAAACTGACAAAGTAACATATAAAATTGAAGACTATGAAGATAAAAGAATTTTATGGGTAAAGGCTTGTAAGAATAATAAAGTAGAAATAGAAAAACCTGAACAAGCTAAAGACGAAGAATAAAAATAGGGGGCGGAAATAAACACTTTCCGCCCTTAAAAAAGGAGAAAAATATGTACAAAGAATTAGGAATAAAGTCAGAAATAATAGAATTATCAGAAAAAGTAGAACAAGAACTACAAGAAGAATTTAAAAAAATAGACAAAATAAAAGAATATAACAGTATAAAAGTATTAAAAGCAATGCAGAACAACAAAATATCAGACATGCATTTTGGAAGTACATCTGGATATGGTTATGGTGATATAGGAAGAGATACCATAGAAAAAGTATTTGCCCAATGCTTAGGGGCAGAAGATGCACTAGTTAGAAATCAATTTATTTCTGGAACACATGCATTAACAGTAGCATTGTTTGGAATGTTAAGACCAGGAGATACAATGCTTAGTATTAATGGAAAACCATATGACACATTAGATGAAGTAATAGGAATAGTAGAAAATAAAAGTTCATTAAGAAGTTATGGAGTAAATTATGAACAAATAGACTTAATAGGAAATGATTTTGATACAGAAAAAATAGTAGAAAGAGCCAAAAAAGTAAATATAAAATTAATATGTATGCAACGCTCTAAAGGTTATGCAATTAGAAAAAGCTTAAGCTTAGAATCAATAAAAAATATTATTTCTGAGATAAGAAAAGTAAATAAAGAAGCAATTATAATGGTAGACAACTGTTATGGAGAATTTGTAGATATTATAGAACCATTAGCCTTAGGGGCAGATTTAATAGTAGGTTCATTAATTAAAAACCTAGGTGGAGGAATAGCACCAAACGGAGCCTATATTGCAGGGAAAAAAGAATTAGTTGAACTTGCAGCAGAAAGGCTTACTGCACCAGGACTTGGAAAAGAGGTTGGACCAACTTTAGGAATAAACAAACAAATATTACAAGGACTATTTTTAGCTCCACAAGTTGTAGCAAATAGTGTAAAAACAGCAGTATTTGCAAGTAGAATGTTAGAAAAATTGGGTTATAATGTAGAACCAAGATTTAATGATAAAAGAACAGATATAGTTCAAACTATTGAGTTTAAACGACCAGAAGAATTAATTAAATTCTGCCAAGGAATACAAAAAGGTTCACCAGTAGATTCTAACTCAATTCCAGAACCATGGGACATGCCTGGATATACAGACCAAGTGATTATGGCAGCTGGAACTTTTGTACAAGGTTCATCAATAGAACTTTCTTGCGATGCACCAATTAGACCACCATATACAGCATTTCTACAAGGGGGATTAACATATGAGTATGGGAAAATTGGAGTGCTAACAGCAATAAATAATTTGTAGGAGAGAGGAAAAATATGAATGTATTAATTATAGGTGGAGGACCTGCAGGAATGATGGCAGCCATAACTTCCGCAGAACAAGGAAATAATGTAACAATATTAGAAAAAATGAATTCATGTGGAAAAAAACTGTTAATTACAGGAAAAGGAAGATGTAATATTACAAATTCTGCTAATATTGATGATTTTTTTAAGAATATTCCAGGAAATCCTAGGTTTTTATACAGCAGTTTTAATAATTTTAATAATGAAGATATAGTAAAATTTTTAGAAACTCAAGGTGTAAAAACTAAAGTAGAAAGAGGAGGAAGGATTTTCCCAGTCTCAGATAAATCAATTGATGTATTAAATGCTTTTAATCATAGATTAAAGGAGTTAAACGTAAAAATTATTACCAATTGTAAAGTAAAAAAGATTCTAGTAGAAGGAGACACTATAAAAGGTGTACAAACAGAACAAAATAAAACCTTCTTAGTAGATAAGGTAATACTTGCAACTGGTGGAAGAAGTTATCCGGTAACAGGTTCGACTGGAGACGGCTATAAAATGGTAGAAGAACTTCGGACATACAATAATAGAAACTAAGCCAGCATTAGTTCCATTAACATGTAATAATAATACATCACTAGAAATATGTAAAGGAATGCAAGGACTATCATTGAAAAATGTAGGGATAAAATTAATATGCTCAAATAAAACAATGTATGAAGATTTTGGTGAAATGTTATTTACACACTTTGGAGTGTCAGGACCAATAATATTAAGTACATCATCAGTATTACTTAGAGTTAAAAATGTGGAAGAACTATTAAAACAAAATGAAGTAAAATTACAAATAGATTTAAAACCAGCGCTTGATAAAGAAAAACTTGATTTAAGAATAAGAAGAGATTTTGAGGAAGTAAAAAATAAACAATATAAAAACAGTTTAGATAATTTACTACCACAAAAAATGATACCAGTATTTATAAAATATACTAAAATAAATCCAGAAAAAAAGGTAAATGAAATAACAAAAGAAGAAAGAAAAGCCATTGAGGATAGTTTAAAATGCTTTGAAATAACAATAAATGGCTTTGGAAGAATGGAAGAAGCAATAATTACAGCAGGAGGAATAAGTACAAAAGAAATAAATCCTAAAACAATGGAATCTAAAATTGTCGAAGGATTGTATTTCGCCGGAGAAATAATAGATGTAGATGCTTTAACTCGGTGGATTTAATTTACAGATTGCATATTCTACAGGATATACAGCAGGATTATAAAAATTTAAGAGGTAAAAGATGAAATTTAAAACCATTAATCAAAATGCAAGAGCAGAAGTTATAGAAAAAAAATCAAGATTTATTGCAAATATTTTCTATATAGAAACTGTTAAACAAGCTGAAGAATATATAAAAAAGATAAAAAAAGAATATTATGATGCGAAACACAATTGTTTCGCATATATAATTACGGAGCTAGACCGGAACAACAGCAAAAAAATATAGTGATGATGCAGAACCTTCTGGAACAGCTGGGGCTCCAATACTTAAAATTTTAACAGAACAGAATTTATCAAATGTATTAGTAATAGTTACAAGATATTTTGGAGGAATTTTGCTTGGAAAAGGTGGATTAGTTAGAGCATATTCTCGGGGCAACATTAGAAGGATTAAAAAAAACTGACTATATACAAAAAGCGATAGGCTATGAAGTAAAAGTAGAATCATCTTATAAAGACTTAGAACAAATAAAATATGAATTAGAAAAAAACAAAATAAAAATTGTAAAAACAGAATATAAAGAAAACATAGAATTATTGCTGGAAATTCCAGAAGAAAAAATGGAGATGGTAAAATCTTTAAACATAAAAACAGAAAAAACAACAAAAAAATACGTTGAAATATAAATACTTACAAGCAAAATTAGAAAAAATTTCCAGAAAACTATTGCATTTAGATGAAATTAATATTATAATTCGAAATGTAAATTTTTTACAATTCAAAAATTTGGGAGGTATTGAAGTGAAAGAAAAAACAACAATTTTGATTGCAGATGACAATGCAGATTTTGCGATGACTTTAGTCAGATATTTAGAAAAAGAGGAGGATATGGAAGTTATAGGAGTAGCCAAAAATGGTAAAGAGGCTTGCGACATGGTGGTAAATACTCAGCCAGATGTACTATTACTAGATGTAATAATGCCATATTTAGATGGTATTGGAGTATTAGAATACATAAATTCAGCAAACATTGATAAAAAACCAATTTGTATAATGCTATCAGCAGTAGGACAAGCAAAAATAACACAAACAGCTATATCATTGGGAGCAGAATACTATGTAGTAAAACCATTTGATATTGAAATTTTAATAAAAAGAATAAAAGAAATAAAAAATTATAAACCAACAACTGCACAAAATTGTTATAGTAATAATAGAGAAGTAAAAGTACCTTATATAGATATAGCAGAAAATAATAAAAAAGATGAAGAAGTTTTAGAAGCATTAGTAACAAATATAATACACGAATTAGGTGTACCAGCACATATAAAAGGTTACCAATATTTAAGAGAAGCAATAATAATGGTAATAAAAAATATAGATATAATAAATCAAATAACAAAACAATTATATCCAGAAATTGCAAGAAAATTTAAAACTACTCCATCAAGAGTAGAAAGAGCAATACGTCATGCAATAGAAGTAGCATGGAGTAGAGGTCAACAAGATACAGTAGAAAGCATCTTTGGATACACAATCTCAGCAGCTAAAGGAAAACCAACAAACTCAGAATTTATAGCAATGATAGCTGATAAATTAAGATTAGAATTAAAAACAGCATAAATTATTATTTAATAAAAGTGTAAGGTCAGACATTAATGTCTGACCTTATATTAATTTATAAAAATTATAAATTAATATTGCGTATAAAACTTAATTATGATAATATTTAAATATGAAATTTAGATAGTGTTAAGCAAAAATGTAGCGGAGCACAGTGTGCTCTATATAAAATTTATGAGGAGGAAAATTATGATAGCAATAGGTGCAGATCATGGGGGATATAAATTAAAAGAAGAAATAAAAAAATATTTTGATGAACAAGGAATAGAATATAAAGACTTTGGAACATACTCAGAAGAAAGAGTAGATTATCCTGATATTGCAAAAGAAGTATCAAAAGCAGTACAATCAAAAAAATGTGATAGAGGAATATTAATATGCCGTTCTGGATATGGAATGAGCATGGTAGCAAATAAATTTAAAGGAATAAGAAGTGCTCCATGTTTTGAGGAAACAGCTGCAAAATTTTCTAGAATGCATAATGACTCAAATATGCTTGCATTAGGAGCAGACTATGTAACAACAAGTAAAGCTATTCAAATAGTAAGAGTATGGATAGCAACAGAATTCGAAGGAGGAAGACATAGCGACAGACTTGCATTAATAGAAGAAATAGAAAAAGAAAATATGAAATAAGCCAAAAATATTGTATTATTTTAAAAAATGTGATATTATATTTTGCAGAAAAAATAAAACCGTTAAAAAAGCAAAGTAAAATACTTGAAAAATACATTATAAGAGAAAATAGGCCATGGGCTGGAAGCCTATTTATGTATAAGTATTTGAAATTTCACTTTCTAGGTCTTTTATTGAAATTGCAGTAGGTAGAAGCGGTTGCAACGTTATAGCTGTATAATTAAATGAAAAACGTCGTCTAACTGCGTTAATCTTCATTAAAAATTCTCAACGTGCACAAAGCACGCCTACGAATTTTTAACTTGATTGCCTTGTTATACTTGTTTTTGATTTAATTAAGAAAATGAGATTGATGTAAAAATCAGTGAAATTAGGTGGTACCGCGTAAAAACTCGCCCTATTATAGGGGCGAGTTTTTTGATGTGAGAAGAAAGGAGAATGTTCATGAAAGAACAAATTGAAAGCATAAAAGAAAAGGCATTACAAAGAATTTCAGAAGCAAATGATATGCAAACACTAAATGAAGTAAGAGTTGAATTCTTAGGAAAAAAAGGAGAATTAACAGCAGTTTTAAGAGGAATGGGAGCAGTGTCTCCAGAAGAAAGACCAGTTATTGGTGCATTAGTAAATGAAGTAAGAGATACTTTAGAAGGAAAAATAAGCGAAGCAGAAGCAAAACTTAAAGAAAAAGAACTACAAGCAAAACTAGAAAAAGAAAAAATTGATATTACAATCCCAAGCACAAAAATAATTCGTGGAAGTAAACATCCAATGAATAGAATAATTGAAGAGGTTGAAGATTTATTTGTATCTATGGGATATGATGTTGTTCAAGGACCAGAGCTTGAAACAGATGAATACTGTTTTGAAAGATTAAATTTACCAAAAGGACACCCTGCAAGAGATATGCAAGATAGCTTTTATGTAACAACAGAATATCTATTAAGAACTCAAACATCAGCAGTTCAAGCAAGAGTTATGATGGCAAATGAAGAGAAAAAACCAATTAGGGTAATTTGCCCAGGAAAAACATATAGAAGAGATGATGATGCAACACACTCTCATCAATTTGGCCAAGTAGAAGGTTTAGTTATTGATAAAAATATATCTTTAGCAGATTTGAAAGGAACACTAGAAATATTTATGAAGAAAATGCTAGGGGAAAATACTAAATTAAGATTTAGACCAAGTTATTTCCCATTCACAGAGCCAAGTTATGAAGTAGATGTAAGCTGCTTTAAATGTGGTGGAAAAGGATGTAACCTTTGTAAACAAACAGGCTGGATAGAAGTACTAGGCTCAGGAATGGTACATCCAAATGTATTAAAAATGAATGGATATGATCCAGAAAAATATACAGGTTTTGCATTTGGAACAGGACTTGATAGACTTGCAATGTTTAAATATGGAATAACAGATATAAGAACACTATATACAAATGACATAAGATTTTTAAAACAATTTGATAGAAAGGATGAGGAAAATGAAATTAAGTACTAATTTTGTAAAAGACTATGTTGATATACCAGAAGATGTAGATTTAAAACGTTTAGCAGAAGATATGACTAGAGTTGGTAATGAATATGACTCAGCTGAAAAACTAATAAATGTAACAAATGTTACAATAGGGCAGGTAAAAACTTGTGAAATGCATCCAGATTCAGATCATTTACATGTTTGTACAGTAGATGTAGGAAATGAAATTTTAAATATAGTATGTGGTGCTCCAAATGTAAGAGCAGGTTTGAAAGTAATTGTTGCACTTCCAGGAGCAGAACTTCCAGGAGGAATAACAATAAAAAAAGGTGTTATTAGAGGGGTAGAATCTAATGGCATGCTTTGTTCAATGGCAGAACTTGGGCTAGAAAACAAATTCTTAACAGAAGCAGATAAAAATGGAATACATGAATTACCAGAAAACGCACCTATTGGAGAAGACCCAATTAAGTTTTTAGGATTAGATGATGAAGTAATAGATTTTGAACTTACAGCAAATAGAGGAGATTTACTTAGCATTTTAGGTATGGCATATGAAATTGGAGCAATTTATGATAAACCAGTGAAAAATATAGATTTATCATATAAAGAACAAGGAGAAGATATAAATAATCAATTCAAAGTAGATATACAAACTCCCAATTGCTCAATTTTTCTAGCTAAAAAAGTAGAAAATGTAACAATAAAAGAAAGCCCAGATTTTATTAAAACTAGACTTATGGCGTCTGGAATTAGACCAATTAACAATGTTGTAGATATAAGTAACTATGTAATGCTAGAAACTGGTCAACCACTTCATTTCTATGATGCTGATAGACTTGGAAACAAGATTATAGTTAGAATGGCTAAAGAGCAAGAAAAACTAACAACTTTAGATGGGCAAGAAAGAGACCTTACTGAAGAAGATATAGTAATTGCAGATGATAAAAATGCAGTAGGCTTAGCAGGAGTAATGGGAGGACTAACAACAGAAATAGAAGAAAACACAAAGAATATTATAATAGAATCAGCAATATTTGATGCAGTAAAAATAAGAATGACATCAAAAAAGATATTAAGAAGTGAAGCAAGTTTAAGATTTGAAAAAGGCTTAGACTCAAATAGAACATATATGGCAATAGATAGAGCATGTAGCTTACTTGAAAAATATGCAGATGCCAAAGTTGTAACAGGAATTGTAAAATATGATACAACTGAGAGAGAAGATAAAAAAATAAGCATAACTGCTAAAAACATTACTGACCTTTTAGGAATTGAAATCTCTATGGACGAAATTTTAGATGTATTTAGAAAACTAGGATTTGGAGTTAAAGTAAATGAAGGAACAATAGAAGTAAGTGTTCCAAGAAGAAGACTAGATATATCAATAAAAGAAGACTTAATAGAAGAAGTTGGAAGAATTTTTGGTGTAGACAATATAGAAGGAAGACTTCCAGTATTTCCATCAAAACCAGGAAGTTATGATAAAGTAACAAGACAAATTAGAAATAAAATGATAAGTTTAGGATTAAATGAAACATTATCATATATATTAGTAAATGACAAAGAAGCTAAAATGTATTCTACAGATGAATACGAGATTGTAAGCCTGCTAGATCCAATGACAGAAGAAAGAAATACTTTAAGATATAGTATAATACCTTCTTTAGTAAAAATATATGAATATAATAAAGCAAGAAGCTTAAAAGATATATCAATATTTGAAATAGGAAAAGGCTTTGCAAAACATGGAGAAGAATTTAAAGAAGAATCAAAACTATGTGCATTAATGACAGGTGAATATGGTCTTGGAATAAACCATAAAACACAAGTAGATTTCTATGTAATAAAAGGTGTAGCCGAAGAATTATTAGATTATTTAGGATATGGAAACAGATATAGTTTTGTAGTAAAAGAGAATTTTCCAAAAGAATTTCATCCATATCAAACAGCATATATATCAGTAAATAATGACATAGTTGGAATTATAGGAAGATTACATCCAAATATATCAAAAGAGCCTACATTCGTAATGGAAATAAACCTAGATAAATTACTTGATAAAAAAGTAGGAAAAATGAAATTTAAAGAAATTTCAAAATTCCCAAGTGTAAAAAAAGATATTGCTGTTATAATAGACAAAGAAAAAACATCTGGAGAAGTTGCAATGGCAATAAAGAAAGCAGCTAGCAATCTACTTACAAAAGTAGAATTATTTGATGTATATACAGGTGCAAATATAGATGAAAATAAAAAAAGCTTAGCATATTCACTAACATTTGAAGATAGCAAAAAAACATTAACAGATGAAGAAATAAACAAAGAAATGGAAAAAATAATAGAATTTTTAAGCAAAAAATTAAATGCTGAATTAAGAAAATAGATAAATTACAATTTTAAGGGAGATTTTTGTATGGATACAAGACCAATAGGAATGTTTGACTCAGGTATAGGAGGGATTACAGTTTTAAAGGAAGTAAAACGTGTTCTACCAAATGAAGAAATAATTTATTTAGGAGACACAAAAAGATTTCCATATGGCTCAAAATCTAAAGAGGCAATAATAGAAGCCTCAAGAAACTGTATAAAATATTTAATAGAACAAAATGTTAAACTAATTGTAATTGCTTGTGGTACGGCAACAAGCCAGAGTTTAGATGTACTAAGAAAAGAATTTGATATTCCAATAATAGGAATAATAGACCCTACAGTAGACTATCTACAAAAAAACGTAAAACCTAAAGAAACTATAGGAGTAATTGCAACCCAAGGAACAATTAGAAGCAATGCATGGGAAGAAAAAATTTTAGAAAAAATACCAAATGTAGAAGTCAAATCTGAGGAAACACCATTGCTTGCAACAATGGCAGAGCAAGGCTGGATTAATAACAAAGTGGCAAAATATACAATAAAAGAATACATGAAGTGCTTTAAAAAAATAAATAGACTTATTCTAGGCTGTACACATTATCCTTTATTTGAGATGTTAATAAGAAAAGAATTAAACAAAAAAGTGGATATAATAAACACGGGAGAAAAAGTCGCAAGTTATTTAAAAACATATCTACAGGACAAAAAAATAGAAAACAATAATGAAACAAAAGGCTTCACAATCTACTTAACAGATAAAGAAACAAACTTTGCAAATGTAGCTAAAAAATTATTAGAACAAGATGTGGAAATACAAGAAGCAAATTTTTAGATTTTGCCGAATTATGTAATATATTGCGACCGAAAAATCTTGAATAAAGTCCAAAATAGTATTATCATATTAGTGTGTTTTTTCAAAACATAATACATAAGAAAGGGGAAAACAAACTGATGAGTTGTAAAGCCTACTGTGGAAATGCTTTTTTAGACAAAAAAGATTTAAAAGAAAACAATTTAAAAAACAGAATAGAATTAGAATATTATAGAACTAAAAAAAGAAAAAGATGTTTTTTTAGAGAAGATACAGAAACCTATGGAATAGAAATTGTAAAAAAAGAATATCAAGGAAAAAAAGTAAATATAGAAAAAGAAAAAATTGATAAGATAAGTGATAAAAAAAATACCATTAATTCAATATTAAATAAATTAAGAAAATTTAAAGTAACACCAATAGCTTTAAAAGACGTAGTACATGACATAATGCAAGGATAAAAAAGTAGGGGGCGCCGCCCACGGCGACCCGCAATAATATTTGCTCCCTTTAGGGGAGCTATTTTTATGACTTTTTGTTTTGTATCAATTGTAATTCAATGGAGGGTTTATAAAAATTAAATATTTTATATTGCATAACTAGACCAAAAAATATATAATATGAAATAGAATTTGAAAAAAGAGGTTTAAAGTATAATGGATAAAAAAGAAGCTAAAAAAAGAATAGATGAGTTGAATAAATTAACTCAGTACTATGCAAGCAAATATTATGATGAAGATAGTCCAGAAATAAGTGATTTTGAATATGATATGCTAATGGTAGAACTAAGAAATTTGGAAAAAAGTTTTCCAGAATACATTTCTAAGGACTCTCTAACACAAAAGGTTGGAGGAGAGGTAAAAGAAGGATTTGAAAAAGTAAAACACGTAGTTCCACTACAAAGTCTGCAAGATGTATTTGATTTCCAAGAAGTAGAAGCATTTGATGCCAGAGTAAAAAAAGAAGTTGGAGAAAATGTTAAGTATGTTGTTGAAACTAAAATAGATGGTTTATCAGTAGCATTAACATATGAAAAAGGTGTTTTTGTAAAAGGGGCAACAAGGGGAAATGGACAAGTTGGTGAAGATATTACAGAAAATTTAAAAACAATAAAACATATACCAAAAACCTTAAAAGAACCAGTTGATATTATTGTGCGTGGAGAAGTATTTATTGGAAAAGAAGAATTCGAAAAATTAAATGATGAACTAGAAGAAGGGGAAAAATTTGCAAATGCAAGGAACTTGGCAGCAGGTTCACTTAGACAACTAGATAGTAGCATTTGCAAAAAAAGACCACTAGATATTTTTATATTTAATGTGCAAAAAAGTACAGATATAAAATTTACATCACATTATGAATCATTGTTATATATGGAAAAACTAGGGTTTAATGTAAACCCAATAAAAATCCCATGTGATACCATAGAACAAGTATTTGAAGCAATAAATAAAATAGGACGAGATAGAGAACAATTAAGTTTTGGAATAGATGGAGCAGTTGTAAAAGTAGATAATTTAGAACAACGAGAAATATTGGGTACAACATTTAAAGTACCAAAATGGGCAATCGCATATAAATATCCACCAGAACAAAAAGAAACTATTTTAAAAGATATTATTTGCCAAGTAGGAAGAACAGGAGCAATAACACCAATGGCAATATTAGAACCAGTAAAAGTAGCAGGCTCAACTATATCTAAAACAACACTTCATAATGAGGATTTTATAAAACAAAAGGGATTAAAAATAGGAGATACAGTAGTTATTCAAAAAGCAGGCGATGTAATTCCAGAAGTTGTAAAGGCAGTAAAAACAAAAAGAACAGGGCAAGAAAGAGAGTTTGTAATGCCAACAGTATGCCCAGTATGTGGAGGACCTGTTATAAGAGAGGAAGGAGAAGCAGTAACTCGCTGTATAGGAATAGAATGTAAAGCCAGAAACCTAAGAAATATAATTCATTTCGCATCAAAAGAAGGAATGAATATAGAAGGACTTGGGGAAAAAATAATAGAACAACTATATGAAAAGGAACTAATAAAGACAATTGCAGATATATATTATCTAAAGAAAGATGATATAAAAACCTTAAAAAAAGATGGCGAAAAATTTGCACAGAAATTAATAGATGCTATAGAAGAAAGTAAGAAAAATAGTATAGATAAGTTAATATGTGCATTAGGAATAAGGCATATTGGAACAAAATCTGCAAAAATTTTGGCAAAAAAATATAGAACTATAGAAAACTTAACTGAAGCACCATTAGCAGATTTAATAGAAACAGAAGATGTAGGAGAGATAACAGCCAAAAGCGTATATGAATTTTTTGAACAAGAACAGACAAAAGATTTGTTAAACAAATTAGCTGTAGCAGGAGTTAACATGGCAGAAAAAGAACAACAAATAAAAGATAAACGATTTGAAGGAAAAACATTTGTATTAACAGGAAGTTTAGAAAAATACTCAAGAGACCAGGCAAGCCAAATAATAGAAAGCTTTGGAGGAAAAACTTCAAGCTCTGTATCTAAAAAAACAAGTTATGTGCTAGCAGGGCAAGAAGCAGGTAGCAAATTAACAAAGGCTGAAGAATTGGGTGTTACAATAATAAGTGAGGAAGATTTTGAGCAAATGATTAAATAAATTATTGATAGATAAAAGGAGAAATTTATGAACAAAGATTACACAATAGAACGCCTATGGAAAGAATTAGACGAAGGCTATCAAATATATTACACATATATGGAAAGAAGATACATTTTAACTAAACTACAAAAAAACTGTTATTCAAACGAATTGATAACAATAAAAGAAAAAAATCCACATCCAAAAACACAAATAATAACATTAAAAAAAGTAATGGAACTATTCCCATTTATGGAAGATATAGAATACAAAGTAAACCTATAGGAGGAAAAAATGAAACTAGTAATACAAAGAGTAAACAATGCAAAAGTAGATGTAGATAACAAAACAATAGGGCAAATAGAAAAAGGGTTTTTGGTTTTAATTGGAGTAGGACCAGAAGACACAAAAGAAATAGCAGATTTTCTAGTAGAGAAACTATGTAACTTAAGAATATTTGAAGATGAAAATCAAAAAATGAATTTATCAATAAAAGATATAGATGGGGAATTATTAATAGTATCTCAATTTACACTTTATGCAGACTGTAAAAAGGGAAATAGACCAAGTTTTGCAGGAGCAGCTGAACCAGAAAAAGCAAATGCACTATATGAGTATTTCATAGAAAAATGTAAGGATAAAGTAAAAAAAGTTGAACATGGAAAATTTGGTGCAGATATGAAGGTAAGCCTTTTAAACGATGGACCAGTAACAATAATATTAGAAAAATGAGTTTAGAAAAGAAATAAAGATTATTAATATAATTTGTATTATAACAAAAACATAGGAGAGGGATATATGGCTACAAATTGGACAGAAAAACAAAAACAAGCGATTTATGAAAAAGGAAGCAATATACTTGTTGCAGCAGCTGCTGGGAGCGGGAAGACAGCTGTACTAGTAGAAAGAATTATAAACAAAATAACAAACGAAAATATAGATATAGATAAACTTTTAGTAGTAACTTTTACCAATGCTGCAGCAACAGAAATGAGAGAACGTATATTAGAAGCCATATATAAAAAAATAGAAGAAGAACCAGAAAACACTAATTTACAAAGGCAAATCTTACTATTAAATAAGGCAAGTATATCTACAATACATGCATTTTGCTTAGATGTTATAAAAAACAACTTTTATCAAACAGACATATCTCCTAATTTTAGGCTAGCAAGCACTCCGGAAATTGAACTTTTAAAAATGGAAGTAATAGAAGAAATATTTGATGAACTTTATGAAGAAAAAAACAAAGAATTCATAAATTTAGTTAATATTTATGGCGGATATAGAGATGATGAGAATTTAAAGGAAATAATTTTAAAAATATATAAATTTATACAGAGTACACCTTTTCCAGAAGAATGGCTAGAAGAACAGGTGGAGAAATTTAATCTAAAAGGCACAGGAGATTTTGCGAAAACAAGTTGGGGTAGTTTATTGATAGAAAATTTAAAAGAAGAAGTAAGAATTTCTGTAAATAAACTAAAAAATCTTAGTATAAAATTAAAAAGAGAAAAGGACTTAGAGAAATTTTATCTTTGTATATTAGACGATATACAAAAACTTGAAGAAATATTAGCTTTAAAAACATGGGATGATATTTTTGAAAAAATAAGTAATTTAAAATTTAAAACATGGCCAACAGATAGAAAAGTTGTATCAGAACAAAAAGATAAAGCAAAAGAAGTAAGAGATGCAATAAAAAAGAACATAAGTAAATATAAAGAAAAAATATTTATTTATGACTCAAAACAAGCAAATTCTGATATATACGAGATGTATGGTATATTACTTGCTATAAAAAATGCAATCTATAAATTTATGCAAAAATATAAAGAAACTAAAAAGGAAAAGAACATTATAGATTTTAACGATATAGAACATTATGCACTAAATATTTTAGTAAAAAAAGATGAAGAGGGAAATTACATTGGGACAGAGGTAGCAAAAAAATATCAAGAAAAATTTGAAGAAATAGCAATTGATGAGTACCAAGATAGTAACCTTGTTCAAGAATATATTTTAACTACAGTATCAAGAGGCAATAATATTTTTATGGTAGGAGATGTAAAACAAAGTATATATAAATTTAGACAAGCAAGACCAGAACTCTTTTTAGACAAGTATAGAAGATATTCAGAATTAGGAGAACAAAGCGAAATTGGTAGAAAAATACAGTTGTTTGAAAACTTTAGAAGTAGAAAAAATATATTAGATATTACAAATTTGGTATTTGAAGATATTATGAGCGTAAAACTTGGAGATATAGAATATGATGAAAAAGAGTTTTTAAACCAAGGAGCTAAATATCAAGAAACAGAAGAATTAGCAGGAGGAAAAGCAGAATTACATATAATTGATTTATATGAAGATGAAGAAGATATAGACGAAGAAGATGAGCAAGTAGAAATAATTGATAATATTGAAATTGAAGCAAAATTTGTTGCAAATAAAATAAAAGAAATTTTAGATAGCAATTATTTTGTGTGGGATAAAAAACAAGGATATAGGAAAGCTACTTTTAGAGATTTTGCAATATTACTAAGAAGTACTGCCATCTCTGCAAACATTTATGAAAGAGAATTTTTAAACTTAGGATTACCAGTATTTTGCGATACAAGCTCAAACTATTTTGAAACTATTGAAATACAAACTATAATGAGTTTATTGAAAATAATAGATAATCCAGATAATGATATAGCTTTAGTAACTGTTCTAAGGTCACCAATTGTAGGTTTGACAGACAATCAGTTAGTGGAAATAAGAGTAACAAATAAAAATGTAAGCTTTTTTGAGGCACTAATTTTAGCAAAAGAAAATGAAGATTTAAAAGATAAAATAAGTGAATTTCTTAAGCTTTTAGAAGATTTACAAGCAAAACAAGAATATCTAAAATTAGATGAACTATTATGGGAGATATATGAAACTACAGGATATTATAACTATGTAAGCTTAATGCCAGGCGGAAATGTAAAAACAGCCAATTTGAAAATGTTGTTTGAAAAAGCCCGAGATTATGAAGCAGGAAGTTTTAAAGGATTATATAATTTTATAAATTTTATAGATAAAATTAGTAAAAATGGTAGTGATATGGGTGCTCCAAAACTTATTGGAGAAAACGAAAATGTAATAAGAATAATGAGCATACATAAAAGTAAAGGGCTAGAATTTCCAATAGTATTTTTAAGTGGAACAGGGAAACAGTTTAATATGCAAGACTTAAATCAAAGCATATTGTTACATCAAGATATGGGATTTGGGCCTAAGTACATCAATTATGAAAGGAAAATAGAATATAGTACTTTAGCTAAAGAAGCAATAAAATTAAAGTCTAAAACAGAATTATTATCAGAAGAAATGAGACTCTTGTATGTTGCCTTAACTAGAGCAAGAGAAAAACTAATAATAACAGGGATAGATAAGAACTTAAAGAAATCATTAAAAAATAAAAATGAATTATTAGAAGGAAATGAAGCAGGCAAAAAAATTAGTAATTTTATTGTAGGAAAAGCAAAATCTTATTTAGACTGGCTAGAACTTGTAACTTTATATGATACAAGAGCAAAGGATATAATAGAAATATTTGAACATAGAGTAAATGATATAAAACATGAAAATGAAGAAATAGAAGAAAAAAATATAGATATTGAAATAAAAGAAAACATAATAGAATCAATTCCTTACTATGATAAAGAAAAATTAACAAAAGAACAAAAAAATGAATTTGACACTATAGGAGAAGAAATTATAAAAAGTGGTAAATATGCTGTTGTTACTATGGCAGGAGGACAAGGAACTAGATTAGGACACACAGGACCAAAAGGAACTTTTAAATTAGATGTATATGGAAAAGGAAAATATTTATTTGAAATATTAATAGAAAATTTAAAAGAAGCAAATAAAAAATATGATACAGTAATACCATGGTATATTATGACAAGTAAAGAAAATAATAAAGAAACAACAGATTTTCTAGAAAAAAATAATTACTTTGGATACGATAGAGACCATGTAACAATATTTATGCAAAGTGAGTTACCATTAGTTGATACAGAAGGAAAACTTCTTATAAGCAAAGAATTAAAAATTAAAGAAGCTTCTGATGGAAACGGAGGAACATATTCTTCTTTAAGAGCTAGTGGTTGTTTAGCAGATATGAAAGAAAAAGGAATTAAATGGGTATTTATTGGAGGAGTAGATAATGTTTTATTAAAAATGGCAGATGTAACATTATTAG